>NZ_JBEHZD010001060.1:0-990 GCF_040240285.1 Streptomyces sp. HSW2009
GGGCGCGGGCGGGGCCGACCCGGCCGGGCGGGCGCGGCGGTTCCCGCTCGGCAGCGCGGGCGGTGGGCGGCCGGGGGGGGGGGCCCGCTCCGGCCGGGTGCCCGGCGGGCGGGTGCTCCCCGACGCGCAGCGGCTGGCCAGGGCGCTGCGCCCGTTGGCCCGCTACCACGACGACCCGCAGCACAGCACGGCCGACGTGGAGGCCACGGTGCGGCTGATGGCCGAGACGGGGCTGTTCGACCTGGTGACCGCGGCCGTCCCGGAGCGCGCGCTGACCGCCGTGCTGCTGGTCGACCAGACGCCGTCGATGCGGGTGTGGCATCCCCTCGCCTCCGAGGTACGGGCCGTGCTGCGCCGCAGTGGTGCCTTCCGCTCCGTACGGCAACAGCGCTTCGACCCCGCCGGGTTCGCGGCCGGCAGCCCGCGCGCGGTGCCGGCCGCCGGCGGGCCCGGCGTGGTCGTCCTGGTCCTCACCGACGCGGTGCATCCGGCGTGGCGGGACCCGCGGACGCTCGGTGCGCTGTTGGCCCAGCACCGTCGCGGCCCGCTGGCGGTGCTGCACGCCCTGCCCCGCAGGCTGTGGCGGGGCAGCGGGCTGAACGCCCAGCCGCGCCTGCTCACCGCTCCGGGACCGCTTAGCCCGGCGCACCGGCTCGACGTGGCCGACCCGTTGACCGGCGCGGTGGACCCGACCGCGGCGGGGCGGGCGGCGCTGCCGGTGCTCCGGCTGACCCCCGCCGCGCTCGCCCCGTGGGTCGCTCTCCAGACCCGCCCCGGCAGCCCGCGCCACATCGAGACGGTGCTGGTGTCCACGGGCCGCCGGCCGAAGGGCCCGTGCCCCCTACCGCTCCGGCCCGGGGGGCCCCGCCCCCCGGGGCCCCCCGGGGCCCCCCCGGCGGGGGGGGTTTTTAACGAGCCGGCCCCCCCGCCCGGCGCGCGGGGGGGGGTGGGGGGGGGGGGGGGGGTGGTGGGTGGGGGGGGGGGGGGGGG
>NZ_JBEHZD010001061.1:0-919 GCF_040240285.1 Streptomyces sp. HSW2009
GCGCGCCGTAGCCACCGGGGGCGGCGGGCGTCGGCTGGCCGGCGACGCGGCGCTCCTGCATCGTGGACAGCTTGAGTACGAGGGCGATGGCGGCGATCGCGCACGGGATGGACACCGCGTCCCGCAGGCAGGACCAGACGACGGAGTCCTCGTACTCGCCGTAGGTCTCCGCGTCGCCGAACACCGACAGGCTGACCGTGCTGGTCACCAGCATCGCCAGGTACAGCACCCACCAGGTGTTGAGCAGCCCGCGGGCCGGTGCCGAGCGCGCCGGGTAGCCGGTCTGGGGCAGCGAGGCGCTGGAGTCCCAGATGTCGTTGGCGATCTGCTTGGGGAACCAGAACTGCACCACCGGGATGAACCACGCCCCGGCCGCCATCCCGGAGCCGAACCGCTGCCGGCCGGGCGTCAGCACCTGCGCGTTGACGTACGTACGGCGGAACCACACCACCCACAGCACGGTCATCGGGACGAAGACCAGCGCCCAGAAGGCGTCGATGGTCTCGCAGATGTTCTCGCCGGTCTTGATGTCCGCCGGGGTGGCCGCGTCGTCGAAGTAGTCCTGGTACGTGCCGTACAGCCGGATGCTGAAGATCAGGTCGAGGACCAGCAGCACCAGCCCGATGGAGAACAGCACCACGGTCGTGTTGGCGAGGCCGCGCGGCGAGCGCCAGAAGACCGGTGGGCGGTAGCCGACGCCGACGGAGGTGCCGTACGCCGGGGCCAGCCCGGTGTGCTGCGGCACCATGCCGGTGGGGGCGCCGTGCGGGGCCGGGTGCGGGGTGTGCGGCAGGCCGCCGGCCAGCGGCCCGCCGGGTATCGGGGTGCCGGGCGGTATCGGCCAAAAGACGCTGGCGCCGCTACAACATGTGTTGATGGCGGTGGTGGCCCGGTGAGTTAAAAAAATTGTGGGGGGGGG
>NZ_JBEHZD010001062.1:0-972 GCF_040240285.1 Streptomyces sp. HSW2009
CCGGTGGGTGTGTCGGGTGAGTTGTATATCGCTGGTGCGGGTGTTGCGCAGGGGTATGTGGGCCGGTTCGACTTGACCGCGGAGCGGTTTGTGGCTGATCCGTTTGGTCCGGTGGGTGGGCGGATGTATCGCACGGGTGATGTGGTGCGGTGGGGTGTGGGTGGTGAGTTGGAGTTTGTGGGTCGTGCTGATGACCAGGTGAAGGTGCGTGGTTTCCGGATCGAACTGGGTGAGGTCGAAGCAGCGTTGGTGGATCAGGTGGTGGTGGGTCGTGCGGTGGTGATGGTTCGTGAGGACGTCCCGGGCGACCAGCGACTGACCGCCTATGTGATTCCGGCTGCGGGTGTGGGCGAGGCCGACGTGGTGCGGGTCAGTCTGGTGGCTGACGTACGGGATGCGCTGGCGGATCGACTGCCGTCGTACATGGTGCCGTCGGCGATCGTGGTACTGGATGAGTTCCCGTTGACGGCGAACGGCAAGGTGAACCGGCGGGCCCTGCCCGTACCGACGTACGAGGGTGGGGCGGCGGAGCGCGGTCGTGCTCCCCGGTCGCCGCGTGAGGAGCTGCTGTGTGGGGTGTTCGCCGAGGTGCTGGGGTTGGAGTCTGTCTCGATTGACGATGACTTCTTCGCTCTGGGTGGGCATTCGCTGCTGGCGACGAAGCTGGTCAGTCGGGTGCGTTCGGTGTTGAACGTTGAGGTGGCGGTGCGGCGGATCTTCGAGGCGCCCACCGTCGCGGAGTTCGTGGGTGTGTTGGACGGCGCGCGGGCCGGTCGGATTCCGTTGCGTGCGGTGCGGGAGCGGCCGGTGCGGGTGCCGTTGTCGTTGGCGCAGCGGCGGTTGTGGTTCTTGCATGGTTTTGAGGGGCCGAGTGCGGCGTACAACATTCCGGTGGCTCTGCGGTTGAGTGGGTCGTTGGATCGGGGTGCGTTGCGGTTGGCGTTGGGTGATGTGGCGGCGCGGCACGAGAGT
>NZ_JBEHZD010001063.1:0-972 GCF_040240285.1 Streptomyces sp. HSW2009
CGGAGTGCCCCACCCCGGGGACACGCCCGCGCACGGCATGCCCACCTTCGGGGGGCGCTTCCCCGCGGGGCGTAACCCCGCGAGCGGCCCGCCGCCCGGCCAGCGTTCCGACGAAGGCCGGATATCTCGACCCGCTGCGCATCGCCCCGGCGGCGGCGACGGGTCGGGGCAGGGTGGTCCTTTTGCGGACGGCACGCCCGCACACGGCACCCCGCTCTTCGACGGCACGCCTGCGCAGGGCACGCCCTTCCTTGACGGCACGCCGCCGCACGGCACGCCCTTCGCCGGTGGCGCGCCCGCGGGCGGTGGCTCCCGTGGGGGCGCGCCGACGGGTGGTGGCCGCACCGGTGGTGCGCCCGCGAGCAGCGGTCCCCGCGGTGGCGCGCCCGGTTCGTACGCGTCAGGTTTCGCTCATCCCGGGATGACCCCACCGCACGGCATTCCCTACCTCGGCGACGGGTCGGGGCAGGGTGCGGCGTACCCGGACGGGACGCCTGCGCAGGGCACGCCGCGGTTTGGTGGTGGGGCTGGGCAGGGCCGTGGTCCTTTCGCGGACGGCACGCCCGCACACGGCACCCCGCTCTTCGACGGCACGCCTGCGCAGGGCACGCCCTTCAGCGACGGCACGCCGCCGCACGGCACCCCCGGTGCGGCCCGGCGGGGTGGGGCGCGGGCGGGTGGGCCGGCGCGTGGCGGGCACCCCGAGCAGCGGGAGCCCGGTGGGGGCTGGGGCGCGCTCGGTGCGGAGGGGCGGCGCGCGGGCGCAGGTGGCGCCGGGGCCGATGGCGCCGCCGGTGGTACGGCCCGCAGCGCTGCGGGCAGCGGTGGCACGACCGGTGGCGGTACGACCAGCGGTGGTGCAACCGGTGGCGGTGCGGCCGGTGGTGGTGTTGGGCCGGTGGGGAGGCCGATGGGGTCCGGGATGCCTGGGCCTCGGCGCGAGTACATGGAGGCGTTCGACGGGCCGGCGGG
>NZ_JBEHZD010001064.1:0-970 GCF_040240285.1 Streptomyces sp. HSW2009
CCCCCCCGCCGGCCCGGGGGGGGCCGGGGCGGGCGCCTCCGCGGCCCGGGGGGCCACGCCCCGGCCCCCGCGGGGCCGGGCGGGCCGCCGGCCCAGGGGCTGGCGAAGCCGTCGGCCGGCGTCTCGGTGCGCTGCGCCTGGTCCTCGTACGGGAATCCGCCGGGCGCCGGCGGGCCGGGCGGCGGGTAGCCCGCGCCGGGCCCTTCCGGCCCGCCGCCGGGGCCCTGCCCGAGGTCGGAGCCGGGGAAGCCGCCCAGCGGATCGGTCAGCGGGTCAGGCAGGGGATCGGTCAGCGGGTCGGGCAACGGGTCGGTCAGCGGATCGGGCTGGCCGCTGCCGGGCGCCCCGCCGGGGCCCGCGCCGTACGGGCCGTCGGCGTAGTCCGGGTAGTACGGCTGGCCGCCGGCGGCGCCCGTGGCCCCGCCGGGGCCGCCGAAGCTGTCGTGCTCGCCGTAGCCGGGCGCGCCCTGGTAGCCGCCCTGGCCCGGGTGGTCCAGCGGTCCCGGCCGCTCCGAGCGGGCCACGTAACCGTCGTCCGCGGGGCCGTCGCCCGGCAGGCCGTCCGCGCCGAAGGCGGGGAACGGCTGGGTGGTCTCCTGGGTGGTCTCGGGCGAGGGGCCGGGCGCGGGGGCGGACGGCTGCTGCGCCGCCGGGGCCGCCGGGGGCTGCGGGCCCTTCGCCTTCCTGGGCGCGAACCAGTCGCTGGTCCGCTCGCCCGGCTTGCGCTCCGGCTCGCCCTTGCCCGTGGCGTCACCGCCGCCGACCGCACCGGAACCGGCACCCGATGCGGTGCCTCCGGTGGGCGCCTGGCCCGCGGCCTGCGGGCGGCCCTGGCCCGTACCTGCGGCGGCGCCGCCCGGTCGCGAGCCGGCCGGGTCGCCGCCCGTCGCGCCGCGGGCACCCGGCCCCCCCCCCCCCCCCCCCGGGGGCGGGGCCGCCCCCGCCCCCGCGCCCCCCGCCGCCCCCGCCC
>NZ_JBEHZD010001065.1:0-964 GCF_040240285.1 Streptomyces sp. HSW2009
CGCCCGGCGGCCCCGGCCGCGACCCCGCCGACCACCGCCCCGCCGACCACCGCTGTCGTCCGGTCCACGGCGCCGCCCACGCCACCCGCCGCGCCCGGCCGCGCCGGCCCGCGCGGGGGCCCCGTCCGGCGCCCCGTACCAGTCCAGCGACAGCGGGCGCAGCACGCGCTCCAGGTGGTGCAGGACGGCAAGCAGGTCGGCGCCGGTCGCGCGCTGCGCCTCGGCCGTGGCGCCGGGCGCGCGGCAGGCCGCTTCCAGGAGGCGGAGCGCCCCGGGGGAACGGAGCACGTCCGTCAACCCACCGTGTTCGCGGGCGAGTTCGGCCAGTCCGTACAGCCCGTCGGCGAACGCGCCGGCCGGCACCGCGTACCCGGCGTCCCGCGGCGCGCTCCCCCACGGTGGATGCGGGGCGGCACGCCCCACAGTGGCGAAACGGTCCGCCTGACGGCCGGAGCACTCCCCGGCGGGCCCGGTCCCACCTGCGGCGGACGCGCCCCCGCGGACGGGGGGCGGGGGCGCGGCGGTCAGGGCGCGGGCGAGGCGGCCGAAGTGTTCGGCGAAGCTGGCGCGCTCCCGGCGCCGGTAGCCGCGGGCCCGGCCCGGCGTCCGCAGCGGCGGGCCCCACAGCGGCGCGGTGCGCACCCGCACCACGGGGGCCGGCAGCGGCAGCCGGCCGGCGGCCTCCTGCGCGGCGCCCTGGGTGAGCGCGCAGACCTCGAACTCGTGCTGGCCGAGCGCGCGTACGAGCCGGTCGCACCACTGGCCCGCCGCACCGTTCGCGTACGGATAACCACCGTCGGTCAGCAGTCCCACGCGCACGTTCACACCCCGATCTCCCGGATAGGCAGCCGCCGGCAGGCAGCGGCAGCACGCTATGCGGGGGTCGGGGAGGGGGGGGGGGGGGGGGGGGGGGGGGGGGGGGGGGGGGGGGGGGGGGGGGGGGGGGGGGGGGGGGGGGGGGGGG
>NZ_JBEHZD010001066.1:0-961 GCF_040240285.1 Streptomyces sp. HSW2009
CCCCCCCCCGCCCCCCCCGGCGGCGGGCGGGGGGGCGCGCTGTGCGAACCCCCCCCCCCCCCCCCCCCCGCCCACCCCCCCCCCCGGGGCCCCCGCCCCCGGCCCCCCCCCCCCCCCCCCCCCCGACCAGGAGAAGCAGCGCGCCGTACGCCGGATGAAGGCCCTGGCCACCGGCCTGCTGCTGGCCGTGGCCGTGGTGTACGTACTGGCCAAGTGGGCGCAGTCGGCCGGGCTCGGCGGCTGGGCCGGCTATGTGGCGGCGGCGGCCGAGGCCGGCATGGTGGGTGCGCTCGCGGACTGGTTCGCGGTCACCGCGCTCTTCCGCCACCCGCTGGGGCTGCCGATCCCGCACACGGCGATCATCCCGACCAAGAAGGACCAACTCGGCCAGAGCCTCGGCGAGTTCGTGGGCGAGAACTTCCTCGCCGGCGACGTCGTACGGCAGCGGCTGCGCGCCGTCGGCATCGGCAGCCGCCTCGGCGCCTGGCTGGCCGAGCCGGACCACGTGGACCGGGTCACCGCGGAGCTGGCCACCGCCGTGCGCGGCGCGCTGACCGTACTGCGCGACTCGGACGTACAGGCCGTGGTCGGCGAGGCCATAACGCGCCGGGCGGACGCACAGGAGATCGCGCCGGGCCTCGGCACCATGCTGGAGAAGGTCGTCACGGACGGTGGCCACCGCCGGGTGGTGGACCTGGTGTGCGTACGGGCCCACGACTGGCTGGTGCAGCACAGCGACTCGGTGATGGAGGCGGTGACCGGCGGCGCCCCCGGCTGGACCCCGCGCTTCGTGGACCGCAAGGTGGGCGACCGGGTCTACCGCGAACTGCTGCGCTTCGTCACCGAGATGCGCGACATGCCCGACCATCCCGCGCGCGGCGCGGTCGACCGCTTCCTGGCCGACTTCGCCCGCGACCTCCAGTCCGACCCGGACACCAGGGCCCGGGTGGAACGCCTCAAG
>NZ_JBEHZD010001067.1:0-945 GCF_040240285.1 Streptomyces sp. HSW2009
CCCCCCCCCCCCCCCCCCCCCCCCCCGCCCCCCCCCCCCCCCGCCCCCCCCCCCCCCCCCCCCCCCCCCCCCCCCCCGCGGCCGGGCTGCCGTACCCCAGCGCCACACGGCGCCGCAGACCGCCCCGCCACGGTGCGCCTTCCCCCGAGCGCATCGCGGCGGGGCTCCGCGTTGCGTCACCCCGGCCCCACGCCGCCCCGGCCCGCAACCCGCGCCCCACCGCGCCCGCCCGCCGCGCGGCCCGTACGAGTCGGTCCGTACGAGCGCAGTCCGTACGAATCGACCGGTACGAGCCGAAGGCCCGTACGCCCCACGGCCCCCGCGAGCCACAGTCGTACGGCTAGGCCCCGGCCTCCCCACGGGCGCAGCCCCCGCGCCCGGCCGCCGGCCGTTGCCGCACAGCGCCACCACCCGCTCCACAGCCCCCTACGCCCCCACACCCAGCCGCCGCACGGGACCCCGTCCCCGCCTGGACGTCGAATGGACGCGAGGCGTACGCGGCGGCGACGGCGTACCGTCGCCCACGGGGCGTAGGCATGCCGCGAGCGCCCTTTGTGCCCGCCCCGGCCAACGCCGCCCGGGGAGCCGCGCCACCGATTCGGGTGTGCCGTTCGCCCAGCGATCTGCGTTTTTGTCCGCGCTGTCGTCTCGTCGGACGGGCGCGCGGCGAGCCGGGGCACCGGGGCCGGTTAGGCTCATGACGCAGAAGCTCAGACCCACACGAAGGAGACCGCTCGTGCCGTCTATCGACGTCGTCGTAGCCCGCGAGATCCTCGATTCGCGAGGCAACCCCACGGTCGAGGTCGAGGTCGGCCTCGACGACCGCCCCACCCGCCCTGCTGCCCTGCCGTCCCGCCCCACCACCCGGCACGTAGAGGGCCCTTCGCGGCGGGGCCGCGCCAAGGCCCCCGACCGCCGCAACGGGGTGGGGAAGGGCGGGGGGGT
>NZ_JBEHZD010001068.1:0-942 GCF_040240285.1 Streptomyces sp. HSW2009
AGTAGAGGGGGGGGGGGGGGGGGGGGGGGGGGGGGGGGGGGGGGGGGGGGGGGGGGGGGGGGGGGGGCGCGGCGGGCGCGGGGGGGGGGCGGGGGGGGGGGGGCGGGCGGGCCCGGGCGGCCGGCGCGCCGGGCTCGCCAGGTCGGTGATCGCGCAACTGGCCGCCGCACACCCCCCGGCGGCCCTGGAGATCGTGCTGATCAGCGCCGACCGGCAGCGGCCGGCCGCCGAGCGGGTCGCCGAATGGTCCTGGCTCGGCTGGCTGCCCCAGGTGTGCCCGGCGCACGGGCAGGACTGCCGGCTGCTGCTGGCCTTCGACCGGGACCAGGCCACGGCCCGGGTGGGCGAGTTGATGCGCCGGCTGGACGACGGTCCGCTCGGCCCCGGCTGGATCACCGCCACGCCGGCGGCCGTGGCCGCCGCCGCCAAGCAGCACACCGGTCCTTACACGGTGGTGATCGTGGACGGCGCGCCCGGCCAGCGCTCGGTGCGCGAGCGGATGGCCAGGCTCGCGGCCTGCGGGCCGGCCGCCGGCGTCCATCTGGTGTGCCTCGCGGACGCCCCGCCCGCGGTGGCGGACGCCCCGCTGTCGGCGAGTTACGAGGCGGCCCGCTCGGCCTCCTCGCTGATCGCCGAGTGCGGGGTGGTCGCCCTGCTCAGCGGTGACGTCGCGACCGAGCTGAAGGTGTTGCACCGCGGCTGGGACGGCGACCCCGGGCGCACGCACGCCCAACCGACGCCGCCGCTGCCGCCCCAGCCCGGCGTCCCGGGCGGCGAGTGGTTCGCAGCGCACGGCCTACCCGCGCAGGGCGGTGCAGGTCACGGCGGTGCAGGTCAGGACGGTGCGCAGGCCGCGGGCACGGCCGACGCCGCGGGCCGCCCGGCCGCCGGTGGCGCACCCCAGCCGCCGGGCCACGGTGTCGCGCCGCCGGCGCCCACCTG
>NZ_JBEHZD010001069.1:0-893 GCF_040240285.1 Streptomyces sp. HSW2009
CGAGACCGGGGGGGGGGCGCGGCCCCCCGCCCCCGCCCACCCCACACACCCGCCCGCACCTGCGGCCCGCGGCGAACGCGGCGCCCCCGGCTAGAGCTTCTCCACCGGCGCGTACCGCAGCAGGAGGCGCTTGGGCTTCTCCTGGCCGAAGTCGCTCGTCGCTTCCGCCGCGTCGCCGCTGCCCTTGATGCCGACCACGGTGCCCAGGCCGAACGAGTCGTGCGTGACCCGGTCGCCCACCGCGAGCGAGACCACCGGGCGGTC
Source organism: Streptomyces sp. HSW2009 (assembly GCF_040240285.1). NCBI lineage: Bacteria > Bacillati > Actinomycetota > Actinomycetes > Kitasatosporales > Streptomycetaceae > Streptomyces > Streptomyces sp. HSW2009. Next base: position 265 of record NZ_JBEHZD010001069.1, read on the forward strand.
CTTGACCCGGCGGGTGGCGAAGGCGTTGCTGGTGCCCCGGCCGCCGGGGCGGGTGGCCGCCGACCGCGAGGAGGACAGCGAGGAGGCCACCGAATTCATCGAGGCGGACGGGGTCGCGGCCCCGGTGCGCTTCCACTTCAGGTACTGGTCGGGGATCTCGTCGAGGAAGCGGGACGGCGGGTTGTACGCGGGCTGGCCCCAGGCGCTGCGCATGGTGGAGCGGGTGAGGTAGAGCCGCTCGCGGGCGCGGGTGATGCCCACGTACGCAAGCCGGCGCTCCTCCTCCAGCTCCTTGGTCTGGCCGAGCGCGCGCATGTGTGGGAAGACGCCGTCTTCCAGGCCGGTCAGGAAGACCACCGGGAACTCCAGGCCCTTGGCGGTGTGCAGGGTCATCAGTGTGATGACGCCGGAGCCGTCCGCGTCCTCGTCCGGGATCTGGTCGGAGTCGGCGACCAGCGCCACCTTCTCCAGGAAGTCCGCCAGCGTGCCGCCGCTCGCCTCGGCGTCGGCCGCGGCGGCGTCGTCAGCCGCCGTGGGACCGCCCTCGTCCGCGGCGCCCTGCGGGCCGTCGGTGCCCGCGCCGGCCGAGGTGCCCGCGGGCGCGCCCGCGGGCACCTCGGCCGGCGCGG
>NZ_JBEHZD010000107.1:0-17738 GCF_040240285.1 Streptomyces sp. HSW2009
CCCCCCCCCCACGCCCCGGGGTCGGTGACCGCGGCGCCGGCCGGCCCGGGCTGGCCCGTGGCGGTGCGCGCGCCCACCGCCGCCGCGTACTCGAACGACCTGAGCATCCCCGCGATGTCGCGCACCACCGGCTGTGGGCGCCGCCGTTCGGCCAGTGGGCTGGCCGGCTCGCCCTCGAAGTCGATCAGGCTCCACCGGCCGTCGTCGGCGTGGCGCAGCGCCTGCCCGAGGTGGAGGTCGCCGTGGATGCGCTGCACCGGCAGGCCGCGCCCGTCGGCCCCGAGCACGGCGAGATCGGCGTACGCGCTGCGGAGCGCAGTGCGGTACGGGCGGAGCTCGGGGACGGCGCGGGCCGCCGCGTCGAGCCGGTCCGACATCGCGGCCGTGAGCCCTTCGAGCTGCGAGCGGCGCAGCCAGGTGGTGGGCAGCGACCGGGCGAGCGCGAGGTGCACCTCGGCGGTGGCCCGCCCGAGCGCGTGCGCCGCGGCCCCGAAGTCGCCGCCGCCGGCCAGGTCGTCCAGCGCGAACTGCCAGCCGTCGACGGAGCCGGCCAGGTACGGCTGGAGCAGCCCGAGCGTGAACGTGCCCGCACCCCCGACGGCCGGCCCGCCGCCGGGCCCCGCACCCGCCGTGCCCGCGGTGCCGCCGCCACCGACCGGGTACGGGGCGGCGCTCGCCTCGAACCAGGCGGGGGGGGCCGGCACCCGGCCACAGGCGGAGCGGGCGAGCGCGAGCGCCACTTCCAGATCGGGGTTGATGCCGGGGGCGATCCGCCGGAACACCTTCAGGATGTACGCGTCGCCGTACACCACCGACGAGTTGGACTGCGCGGCGGCGAGCGGCCGGGGCGCGAGGCCGCGCTCGATGCCGGCGCCGGGGGCCAGGTGGAAGCGCAGCGGCCCGCACGCGCCGGGCAGCCGCAGCCGTTCGAGCAACACCGTGGCCAGCCGCGGATCGGCCAGCGCCTCGTAGAGCAGCGCCCCGCGCAGCGGCCCGCTCGCCGGCCGGCCGATGGGGGAGGGGACGCGGTGCGGCGGCAGGCCGGGGCCGGTGGCGAGCACGGTGGTGGCTGCGGCCCTGGCGGCCGGGTCGGTCGTGGCGCGCTCCGTGCCGGGCCCGGGGCCGGTGTCGGGGTCGGTGGCCGGGCCCGGGCCCGCCGTGGCGGTGCCCGCCGCACCGGGGTCCGGTGGCGGCGCGTCGGTGGGCGGTGTCGGGACCACGCCGAGCAGCAGTTGATAGCAGTCGGCCGGGGCGGTCCGCGGCCTGGCCCCGGCCCAGCAGGATGGTTTCGTCACCCCGGACCCGTCCCGCCCTGTGCCAGCCCCGTCCCGCCCCGTACCGGCCCCGTTCTGCCGCGTGTGAGCCCCGTCCCGCCCCGTGTCCGGTACGGCGCCGCGCCCCGCCGCCCCGCCGAGTTCCCCACCGGCGCCCGGGTCCGCACCTGGGTCCGCGCCCGGGCCGGCACCCACGCCCTGGTCCGCGCCCGCGCCCGTCTCCGGGGCATCGTCGGGCTCCCCCTGATGGGCGCGTACCAGCAGATGGAGCAGGCCGGGCGAGCCGTCGCGGGCCGCGCAGGGCAGCAGCTCCGTCGCGGAGACGAGGCTGAACCCGCTGATCGGCCGCCCCTTGCCGGCGAACCACCGCTGCTCTGGCAACCAGGCCAGCAACAGCGGCGCGAGCGAGGCCAACAGCCCGCTGTCGACCCGTGCGGCCGTACGGGCCGACGGGCCCGGCCGGCCTGACGGGCCTGACGGGCCTGACGGGCCCGGTCGAGCCGCCCCCGCCGACGGGACGTGCGGGGGTGTGGGGGGTGTCCCCCGGGACATCGAGGCGTCCGGCATGACGTCGCGTCCTTTCCCCGGGGCACACGACAGATAGGACGAAGTGTCCAATATCGCGTCATTTTCTCGGCGGCGGCGCGCTGTGGAAGTACCTCGGGGAGCGCCCGACGGAGCCACAGGCCCCGCCCACGGGCGGCAGCCGCGTACGGAACGGGCGGGCTCTGGCGGGACGTCGCGCACGGAGGGGGCCGGGCCGCGTACGAGACGGGCCGCGTTTGAGGCGGCCCGTGTTCGAGACGGGGCGCGCAGACCGAGGCCGGGCGGTGTGCGGAACGCCGGGTGCGGAACGGGGCGCCCGGGGGTACGGCGCGGAACGGGCCCCGGGCCGGCGGGCGGCACCCATGTGGTGGGGGTGCGCCCGCTGCGGTGCGGAGGGTGCGGGTGGGGCGGGATGTGGCCCGCGGCCGGGGTGCGGCGGGGGGTCGACCCCCCGCATCGGATGGGAGAGCTACTTCAGGACGTCACCGGAGCGCCGCGCGCAGCCGACGCGCCGCGCCATGACGCGGAGGCACCGCGCTCCGACGGGGAGGTGCCGGGCTCCGACAAGGAGGTGCCGGGCTCGTACGCGGACGTACGGCGCTCCGACAGGGAGGCACCGCGCCCGTACGCGGACGTACCGCGCTCCGACGCACAGGCACCGCGCCCGTATGCGAGGGCGCGCGCCACCTCGGGTCGCCGCGCCACGTCAACGTGCCGCGCCGCCCAGAGACGCCGCGCCACCGAGCGGCGCCCTGCTACCGAGCGGCGCCGCGGCGCCAGCCGCCTCCGCCCCGTCGGCGGGGCGCAGCCGGAACCAGTAGAAGCCGTGCCCGGCGAGGGTGAGCAGGTACGGCAGTTCGCCGATGGCGGGGAAGCGCACGCCGCCGATGAGCTCCACCGGATGGCGGCCGTCGAAGGCCCGCAGGTCGAGTTCGGTGGGCTGGGCGAACCGGGAGAAGTTGTTGACGCACAGCACCAGGTCGTCGCCGTACTCGCGGAGGAACGCCAGCACGGCGGGGTTGCTTGAGGGCAGTTCGGTGAAGGAGCCGAGCCCGAACGCCGGGTTCTGCTTGCGGATCTCGATCATCCGCCGGGTCCAGTGCAGCAGGGACGAGGGGCTGCTCATGGCCGCCTCGACGTTGGTCACCTGGTAGCCGTAGACCGGGTCCATGATCGTGGGCAGGAACAGCCGCCCCGGGTCGCAGGAGGAGAACCCGGCGTTGCGGTCCGGCGTCCACTGCATCGGGGTGCGCACCGCGTCCCGGTCGCCCAGCCAGATGTTGTCGCCCATGCCGATCTCGTCGCCGTAGTAGAGGATCGGCGATCCGGGCAGCGCCAGCAGCAGCGCGGTGAACAGTTCGATCTGGTTGCGGTCGTTGTCCAGGAGCGGGGCGAGCCGGCGCCGGATGCCGATGTTGGCCCGCATCCGCGGGTCCTTGGCGTACTCCGCGTACATGTAGTCACGTTCCTCGTCCGTGACCATCTCCAGCGTCAGTTCGTCGTGGTTGCGCAGGAAGATGCCCCACTGACAGCCGGACGGGATGGCCGGCGTCTTGGCGAGGATTTCCGAGACCGGGTAGCGGGACTCGCGGCGCACCGCCATGAAGATGCGCGGCATCACCGGGAAGTGGAACGCCATGTGGCACTCGTCGCCGCCGCGCCGGAAGTCGCCGAAGTAGTCGACGACGTCCTCCGGCCACTGGTTGGCCTCGGCCAGCAGCACCGTGTCCGGGTAGTGCGCGTCGATCTCGGCCCGTACCCGCTTGAGGAGGGCGTGGGTGCGCGGCAGGTTCTCGCAGTTGGTGCCCTCCTCCGCGTACAGGTAGGGCACCGCGTCCAGCCGGAAGCCGTCGATGCCGAGGTCGAGCCAGAACCGCAGGGCCGCGATGACCTCGTCCTGCACGGCCGGGTTCTCGAAGTTGAGGTCCGGCTGGTGGGAGAAGAAGCGGTGCCAGTAGTACTGCTTGCGCACCGGGTCGAAGGTCCAGTTGGACGCCTCGGTGTCGACGAAGATGATGCGCGCGTCCGGGTACTGCTTGTCGTCGTCGGCCCAGACGTAGTAGTCGCCGTAAGGGCCGGTCGGGTCGGTGCGCGACTGCTGGAACCACTCGTGCTGGTCACTGGTGTGGTTCATGACGAAGTCGATGATCACGCGCATGCCGCGGTGGTGCGCGGCGTCGACGAATTCGACGAAGTCGGCCAGGTCGCCGAAGTCGGGGAGGACGGCCGTGTAGTCGGACACGTCGTAACCGCCGTCGCGCAGCGGCGAGGCGAAGAACGGCGGCAGCCACAGGCAGTCGACGCCCAACCACTGCAAGTAGTCGAGCTTGGACGTGAGGCCCTTCAGGTCGCCGATGCCGTCCCCGTTGCTGTCTTGGAAGGAACGGACCAGCACCTCGTAGAACACGGCGCTCTTGAACCAGTCGGGATGGCGCTCCCCGGCCGGCGTGTCCTCGAAGGTGTCCTGGACGGGCTCGTTGACGATCATGGTGTGGGTGACCCTCCGATCGGTGAGGACGGTCGCAGCGAGAACACGTGCGCGGGCGCGATGCCGCTGCCCGGCTCTAGGCGCACGTAGTTGTCGCTGCCCCAGTGGTAGGTGGTGCCGGTGAGCTCGTCGCGCACCGACAGGGACTCGTGCCAGTCGAGGCCGAGTTCTGGCATGTCCAACGAGACCGTGGCCTCGTGGGTGTGGTGGGGGTCGAGGTTGACCACGGTCAGCACGCAGTCCCCGGGGGTGACGCGCGGGGGCGCCGCATCCGCCGGCCGCCGCCCCTGCGCCCCGGCCCGCGGCGCCGCCTCCGGGTCGGACCTGCGTTCGGGCACCCGCTTGGAGTAGGCGATCACCGCGTCGTTGTCGGTGCGGTGGAAGCGCAGGTTGCGCAGTTGGCGCAGGGCCGGGTGGTGCCTGCGGAGCCGGTTGAGCGTGGTGATCAGCGGGGTGAGGGTGGCCCCTGCGCGCTCCGCGCCGGCCCAGTCGCGCGGGCGCAGCTCGTACTTCTCGGAGTGCAGGTACTCCTCGCTGCCCGCGCGCAGCGGCGTGTTCTCGCACAGCTCGTAGCCGGCGTACAGGCCCCAGGTGGGGGAGAGCGTCGCGGCGAGCACGGCCCGGATCTCGAACGCGGCCCGGCCGCCGCGCTGGAGGTACGCGTGCAGGATGTCGGGGGTGTTGACGAAGAGGTTGGGCCGCATGCAGGCGGCGGCCTCGCCGGCCAGCTCCGTCAAGTAGTCGGTGAGCTCCCGCTTGGTGGTGCGCCAGGTGAAGTACGTATACGACTGCTGGAAGCCGACCGCGGCCAGGGTGTGCATCATGGCGGGCCGGGTGAACGCCTCGGCGAGGAAGATCACCCCGGGGTCGCTGCGGTTGATGTCGGCGATGACCTTCTCCCAGAACACCACCGGCTTGGTGTGCGGGTTGTCCACCCTAAAGATCCGCACCCCGCGCGCCATCCAGAAGCGCAGCACGCGCAGCGTCTCGCGGACGATGCCGGGGAAGTCGGCGTCGAAGTCGATGGGGTAGATGTCCTGGTACTTCTTCGGCGGGTTCTCGGCGTACGCGATCGAGCCGTCCGCGCGGCGGTGGAACCACTGCGGGTGGCTGGTCACCCACGGGTGGTCGGGCGAGCACTGCAACGCGAAGTCGAGGGCCACTTCGAGCCGCAGCTCGCGCGCCTTGGCCACGAAGTGGTCGAAGTCCGCGAGGGTGCCCAGGTCCGGGTGGACCGCGTCGTGCCCGCCGGCAGCGGAGCCGATCGCCCACGGTGAGCCCACGTCGTGCGGGCCGGCGGAGAGGGCGTTGTCGGGGCCCTTGCGGAAGGCGGTGCCGATGGGGTGGATCGGCGGCAGGTAGACCACGTCGAAGCCCATCGCGGCGACCGCGGGCAGCCGCTCGGCCGCGGTCCGCAGGGTGCCGCTGACCGGCGGGGCGCCCGGCGTGCACACGGCGCCCTCGGACCGCGGGAACAGCTCGTACCAGGAGCCGAACAGGGCGCGCTCCCGTTCCACCTGGAGCGGCGCCGGGCGCGAGGTGGTGACCAGTTCGCGCAGCGGGTGCCGGGCGAGCGCGGCGACGACCTCGGGGGCGAGCGCGGCGGCGAGCCGGTCGGCCACCGGCCTGGCCTCGTCCAGCAGCCCGTCGACGGCGCCGAGCACGGCCTCGCGGCCGGCGGTCTTCGGTACGTCGGCGGCGGCGCGCTCGTGCAGCGCGGCCCCCTCCGCGAGCACCAGCTCGGTGTCGATGCCGGCCGGCACCTTGACCTTGGCGTGCGCCCGCCAGGTGCCGATCGGGTCGCTCCACGCCTCGACCGTGTACGTCCACCGGCCCTCGCGCTCGGGCGTGACGTCCGCCCCCCACCGGTCGGTGCCGGGCGCGAGCTCGCGCATCGGGGTCCAGGGGCCACTGCGCCCGGCGGGGTCGCGCAGCACCACATTGGCCCCGACCGCGTCGTGGCCCTCGCGGAAGACGGTGGCGCTGACCTCGAACGTCTCGCCCACCACCGCCTTCGCCTGGCGCCTGCCGCAGTCGACGAGCGGGCGGACGTCCAACACGGGAATACGGCCGATCATGGGATCACCTAACGGCATGCTGGCGTACGGGGCATGGGCCTTCTTTCTACCGGCTGGCCCCGCCCCCACCCCGGGACGGACGGGGCCACGGTGGGGCGCGTTCACCCAGGTGGGGGGATGGCGCGGGGCACCGGCACGGGGCCGGCGACGGCGCCGGCGACGGTCTGGGGCGTACGGGGCACGGGCGCTGCGGGTGGGGGAGCGGCGGTGCCCGCGTACGGATGCCGCGTACGGGGGCGCTGCGGTGGGGGCGGCGCGTACGGGATGCCGTGGGTGGGGCGGCGCATGCGGGGACGCCGCTGGTGGGGACGTCGCGGGCGGGATTCCGCGTACGGGGCGCGCGGGTACGCCGCGGCCGGCCCCGCCCCCGTGGCGTCGGGGCGGGGCCGGGTTGGACTGGGGTGGACGGGCCGGGCTGGGGTCTGCCGGGGCGGGGCCCTACCGGTCCTGGGCCGACCGGTCGGTGGACGGTGCGGACGGCGCGGAAGGCTCAGCCGCGGACGGGGGCGTGGGCTCGGTGACAGGCAGCGTCGTGGACACGGTGCTGGCGAGCAACTGCAACGCCGCGTCCGACGGCGACCCGGGCTCCGCGCTGAACGCCATCAGCTTCTGCCCACCGGCGTCGGGCAGCACCATCATCTGGAACGACAGCTCCAGCGGCCCCACCAGCGGATGGTGGAAGGACTTCACGCCGCTCGTGCAGCCGCGCACCGGGTGCCGCGACCACAGCGCCCCGAACTCGCTGCTCTTCATCGTCAACTCGCCGACCAGTTCGGCAAGTTGACGGTCGTCGGGATGTGCGCCCGCGGTCAGGCGCAGCGCCGAGACCGCCCGCCTGGCCTCGGTCTCCCACTCCGGGTAGAGCTCGCGGGCGTGCGGGTCGAGGAAGAGCAGCCGTTGGGTGTTGGGGCGCTCGGCGGGGCGCTCCGGGGCCCGGAAGTCCAGGTGGCCGGCCATCAGGGCGTGCCCGAGCGGGTTCCAGGCCAGCACGTCGTACTGCGGGTCGAGGACGAGCGCCGGCACCGCTGCCATCGCCGCGACGAGCTGCCGGGTGCCGGGGTGCGCGGAGACGGTGCGCGGCGCCGGTCGGCGCGCCGGCCGCGCCGGGCGGGCCAGATTGCGCAGGTGGGCGTGTTCGTCGGGGGTCAGCCGCAGCGCGCGGGCGATGGCGTCCAGCACCCCGTCCGAAGCGTTGCCGCTCTGCCCCTGCTCCAGGCGCGTGTAGTACGCCACGCTCACGCCGGCCAACTGCGCCAACTCCTCGCGCCGCAGCCCCGGCACCCGCCGCCGCCCCCCGTACGAGACCAGGCCGACGTCTTCCGGCTGGAGCCGGGCGCGGCGGGTGCGGAGGAAGTTGGCCAGTTCGGCGGGTGCGTCCATGTCCACCAGTCTCCGCCAGGGTGGGCCGCGTTTGCCTGCCCCTGTCAGTGACAGGCAACGCACCACGGGTCGGCCGCCCGCTCTCCACCGCCTCCGGCCCCGTCACCCCGGCGGCCCCCGCCCCGTCGCCCTACCCCGCCCCTGCCGCCCGGCCCCACCTCCGGCCAGCCAGCTCGGCCGCCCCGCCAGCCGCCGAGCCCCGCCGGCCATCCGGCCCGCCCCCGACCGTCGCCCCGCCCCCGACCGTCGCCCCGCCCCGACCGTCGCCCCGTCGCCCCGTCCCGCCCCGCGTCACTCGTTCAGGGCGTCCAGAGGTCGGGGAAATGGACGTATCGGTAGGGAAATGAAGAAACGTAGCGGTTAACGGCGAATCGGTCGGGTGGCCGCCGCTACCTTTGCGCAGCGTGAAGGCCATTCGTCGTTTCAGCGTGCGCCCCGTCCTCCCGGCAGACCTCCGTCCCCTCAGCGACCTCGCCCGCAATGTGCGCTGGTCCTGGCATCCCGAGACCCGTGAGCTGTTCCAGTCCGTCGACCCGGAGGGCTGGCGGGCCGCCGGCGGTGACCCGGTGCGGCTGCTCGGCTCCGTCTCCGCCGACCGGCTGGCCGAACTCGCCGCGGACCGCGAGTTCCTCCACCGGCTCGACACCGCCGCCGCTGACCTGCGCGGCTATCTCACCGGACCGCGCTGGTACCAGCAGCGGACCGAGCGGCCCGCGCCCGCCCCGGCGAACGGCCCGGCGAGCGATCCGGTGGGCGCCCCGGCGGACGATCCGGTGCTCGGCGCCCCGCCGCAGGCCATCGCGTACTTCTCGCCCGAGTTCGGCATCACGGCCGCGCTGCCGCAGTACTCCGGCGGGCTCGGCATCCTCGCCGGCGACCACCTCAAGTCCGCCAGCGACCTCGGCGTGCCGCTGATCGGCGTCGGGCTGCTGTACCGGCACGGCTACTTCCGGCAGTCGCTCTCCCGCGACGGCTGGCAGCAGGAGCACTACCCGGTGCTCGACCCGGACGAGCTGCCGCTGACGCTGCTGCGCGACGGGGCGGGCCAGCCGGTGCGCATCGTGCTCGCCCTGCCGGGCGGTCGCTCGCTGCACGCCCACGTGTGGCGGGCGGACGTGGGCCGGGTGCCGCTGCTGCTGCTCGACTCGGACGTGGCCGACAACGCCCCGCACGAGCGGGACGTCACCGACCGGCTGTACGGCGGCGGCAGCGAGCACCGGCTGCTCCAGGAGATGCTGCTGGGCATCGGCGGCGTGCGCGCGGTGCGCGCGTACTGTGCGCACAGCGGGCACCCGGAGCCCGAGGTGTTCCACACCAACGAGGGGCACGCCGGCTTCCTCGGCCTGGAGCGCATCAGGGAGCTGATGGCCGCCGGGGCCGACTTCGACGCGGCCCTGGAGTCGGTGCGCGCCGGCACCGTCTTCACCACGCACACCCCCGTGCCCGCCGGCATCGACCGCTTCGAGCGCGACCTCGTCGCCCGGCACATCGGCGACGGCGGCGGCGCTGGCGGCAGCGGCAACGGCGGCGCCGAACTGGCCGAACTACCCCTGGACCGGGTCCTCGCGCTGGGCGACGAGACCTACCCCGGGGGCGAGGACGGCCTGTTCAACATGGCCGTCATGGGGCTGCGGCTGGCCCAGCGGGCGAACGGCGTCTCCACGCTGCACGGGCAGGTCAGCCGGCAGATGTTCGCCGGCCTGTGGCCCGGGTTCGACGCCGCCGACGTGCCCATCACCGCCATCACCAACGGCGTGCACGCCCCGACCTGGGTCGCCCCCGAACTGGCCCGCCTGACCGCCGACACGGCTCGTACGGACACCACGCGCACCGACACGACGCGTACCGACGCCCTCCGCACGGACGCCACACGCACGGACACCGCGCGGACGGACGCCCCCCGCGCGGACGCGCCCCGCACCGACCCCCGCCGCGCCGCCGCCCCGTACGCCACCGCCCCCTACGCCGCCGGCGCGGCCTGGAGCGATGCCGCGCTGTGGCGGGTGCGCCGCACGCTGCGCGGGCAACTGGTCGCCGAGGTGCGCCGGCGGCTGGCCGCCTCCTGGCTGGAGCGCGGCGCCGACCGGGCCGAACTCGGCTGGATCGACGGGGTGCTCGACCCCGACGTGCTCACCATCGGCTTCGCCCGCCGCGTCCCGGCGTACAAGCGGCTCACGCTGATGCTGCACGACCGCGAGCGGCTGCTCGAACTGCTGCTGCACCCCGAGCGGCCGGTGCAGATCGTGGTGGCGGGCAAGGCGCACCCGGCCGACGACGGCGGCAAGCGGCTGGTGCAGGAGCTGGTGCAGTTCGCGGACGACCCGCGGGTGCGGCACCGGCTGGTCTTCCTGCCCGACTACGGGATGGCCATGGCCCAGCGGCTCTACCCCGGCTGCGACGTCTGGCTGAACAACCCGCTGCGCCCGCTGGAGGCGTGCGGCACCTCCGGCATGAAGGCCGCACTCAACGGCGCGCTCAACCTCTCGGTGCGCGACGGCTGGTGGGACGAGTGGTACGACCCGGACTTCGGCTGGGCCATCCCCACCGCCGACGCCGGGCCCGACGGCGCCGACCCCACCGGGCCCGGTCAGGCCAGGCGCGACGCGCTGGAGGCCGCCGCCCTCTACGACCTGCTGGCCGACCAGGTCGCCCCGCGCTTCTACCAGCGCGGCGCCGCGGGACTGCCCGACCGCTGGCTGGCCATGGTCCGCCGCACCCTCACCGAACTGGGGCCGAAGGTGTTGGCGGGCCGGATGGTGCAGGAGTACGTGGACCGGTTGTACGTACCGGCCGCCCGGGCCCACCGGGTGACCCAGGGCCCCGCCGCGGCGGACGTCGCCCACTGGAAGTCCCGGGTGCGCGCCGCCTGGCCCGATGTGGCCGTCGACCACGTCAAGGCCGACCGCGAACCGGCCGCGGAGCGCCCAACTCCCGCACAGGACAAGCTAGTTGCTGCATCGCACGCGCCTGTGGCGCCTCACGCATCTGCGGCGTCTGCGGTATCCGCGGCATCTGACGCCCCGGCCGCATCCGGCGCCCCCGCCGCGCCCCCGGTGCCGCCGGGCACACCCACCACCGAGCACGCCCCGGCGCAGCAGCACGCCACCGTCGAACTCGGGGCGACGCTCACGCTGCGGGTCAGGGTCTCGCTCGGCGGCCTGGCCCCGGACGAGGTCGAGGTGCAGGCGGTGGCCGGCCGGGTGGACGAGGCGGACCGGATCAGCGCGGCCCGCACGGTGCCGCTCAAGCCGGTCGGCGGGCCCACCCTGGAGGGCCACGTCACGTACGCGGGCCCGCTCACCCTGGACCGCACCGGTCCCTACGGCTACACGGTCCGGGTGCTGCCGGCGCATCCGCTCCTCGCCGGCCCCGCCGAACTCGGCCTGGTCGCCGTCCCCACCGAGCACACGGCCGAAGAAGCCGGGCTCGTCATGCGCTGACGCGACCTGACGCACCGACAGAACCTGGCGGACCTGCGTAGCCGCGGCCCGCGCAGCCGTGACTCGTACGCAGACCCGTACGCAGACAACCCGTACGCAGTCCCGTGACGACGCGGCGCGCGCAAACGCCCGGGGCGGGCCCGGGGAACCACTCCCCGGGCCCGCCCCTGCGGCTGCGGCGGCAGCCGTGACGCCGCGCCGGCCCGTGTCGGGCGCGGGCGGCGCCGGCCGGTGCGTTACTTGACGTTGACCCCGGTCCAGGCCGCGGCCACGCCCTTGACCTCGGCGCTGTTCGCGCCGTACAGGTCGGTGGCCGCCTTCAGGGTGGCCTTGCGGGCGTCGGCGTAGTTCGTGGTGGAGGTCATGTACGTGGTGAGCGCCTTGAACCAGATCTTCTCGGCCTTCTCCCGGCCGATGCCCTGCACCGCGCTGCCATCGGCGGTCGGGCTGTTGTACTTCACACCGTTGATCTCCTTGGCGCCGCTGCCCTCGGAGGCCAGGAAGAACCAGTGGTTGGCGATGCCGGACGAGTAGTGGACGTCCACGTTGCCGGCGTTGCGGCTCCAGTAGTCGAGCGAGACGCGGTCCTGGGACGGCTTGTCCATGTAGCGCAGCGGGGTGCCGTTGCCGCGCAGGTCGATCTCCTCGCCGATGAGGTAGTCGCCGACGTCCTCGGGGTTCTTCGCGTGGAACTCGACGGCCGTGGCGAAGATGTCGGAGGTGGCCTCGTTGAGGCCGCCGGACTCGCCCCGGTAGACCAGCCCCGCGGTGTTGGAGGTGACGCCGTGGCTCATCTCGTGCGCGGCCACGTCGATCGAGGTCAGCGGGTGGGTGTTGCCCGCGCCGTCGCCGTAGGTCATGCAGAAGCAGGAGTCGTCCCAGAACGCGTTCTGGTAGTTGTTCCCGTAGTGCACGCGCGAGGTGGCGCCCTTGCCGTCGCCCTTGATGCCGTTGCGGCCGTGCACGTTCTTGTAGTAGTCCCAGGTCAACGCCGCGCCGTAGTGTGCGTCCACGGCCGCGGTCTGCGGGTCGCTGGCCGAGCCGGTGCCCCAGGCGTCGTCGGTGTCGGTGAACGCCTGGCCCTGGCCGCTCTGGCTGTGGTTGAGGTTGAGCGTGCGGTGGCCGCCGCGGCCGGCGTCGGTCAGCGTGTAGCCGCTGCCCTGCTTGCTGGTGCCGAGCTGCACCTGGCCGCTGTACTGGCTCTTGCCGGTGCCGTTCTTGATGCCCTGGTACTCGAAGATCTTCCTGCCGGTGTTGGCGTCGGTGATGACGTGCAGTTGGTTGGGCGTGCCGTCCTGCTGCACGCCGCCGACGACCGTCTCGTACGCCAGGACCGGTGCGCCGTCGGCGGCCCAGACCACCTTGCGGGGCGCCGTCGCGGCCTTGGCCAGCTTGGCGTCGTCGGCCTGCGCGGCCTTGATCGCGGTCCGCTCGGCGGCGGACGGGGCGAGCTTCGCGGTCGTCGTGGCCACCTTGATGGTCGACTTCGTCGCCTTGGTGACGTCCTTGACCTTGCCGCTTCTGGCCTCGTGCACCACCAGGTCGCCGCCGAGCACCGGAAGGCCGGCGTAGGTGCGCTCGTAGCGGGTGTGGGTGGTGCCGTCGCGGTCCTCGATGACGTCCTTGACGAGCAGCTTCTCCTGGTTGCCCAGGCCCAGCGCGTCGGCGGTCCGCGCGGTGGTCGCGGTGGCCTCGCGCAGCAACTCGGCGCGCTGCGAGGCGGTCAGGGTGCGGGCGGTGGCCGATGACGAGGCGTCGGAAGCGCCCGCGGGGCCGGCGGACAGGCCGGGGGCGACCAGGGCCGCGACGGCGGCGACCGCGCCGGTGGCGACCGCGGCGCGGCGGGTGCGCCGGGAGGTGGGTATGCCGAAGGTCGTGCGCATGCGAACTCCTTCTTGCCGTGGGGGGCTGGACCGGACGGCATGGGGGCCGACCGGTCACACAAGAGGTGGGTGAAACGCCTGGGCAGACTGCCACACCGGACGCGTACATGTCACTGGTGCGAAGCGTGCGTGTCGATTCTTTGTCGGTTGTTGGTACGCGGCCGGGCCGCGGCGAGCGGCCCCAACAGCCCGAAGTGCGCAGGTCGGTGCGGGTGCGGCCCGGATCGACGGCGAGCCGGGGGACGACCGGGACCGACCCGAAACCGACCCCGCAGGAGGCTCCACGCGGAAACGGCGCCGCACGGGAGAGGACGCGCCGCCGACCGACCCCGGCAGGGGCTCCAGGCATGGGAAAGGCGCCGCCCAGGGGAACGTACTCTCCCTGGACGGCGCCTTGCTGTGGGGCGCCTTGCTGTGGGGCGCGCGTCACCGCGTCCTGCCACCGCTCACGCGCTCACCGCGGCGCGCGGGGCACGGGACGCGCTCGGGTCGCCGACCGCCTAGCGGGCCGACTTCCGGTCAGAAGGTCAGCTTCCAGCTGTTGATGTGACCGGTGTCGGACGAGTAGAGGTCCTGCACCTTGAGCTTCCAGGTGCCGCTGGCCACCACCGAGCCGGCGTTCACGGTGTACGTCTCGGTGACGTTGTCCGCCGAGTCGTACGCGCTGGAGTTCTTCAGCCGGAAGGTCGTACCGTCCGGTGCCACCAGGTCGATGACCAGGTCGCCGCGGTAGGGGTGCACGATGTCCACGCCGACCTTCAGGGCCGCGCTGGCGTTGCCGCTGCGGTTGACGGTGATGGACGAGGTGATCGCGTCATCGCCGTCCGGGATCTGCACGTCGTCGGTGTTCTCGTACTCGCCACCGGCCTCGTTGACCGTCCACTTGAACGGCGCGTTGGCCGACTTGTTGCTGGCGTCCGTCACGGTGACCGTCACCTGGCTGGTGCCCACCGTGGTCGGCGTGCCCGAGATCAGACCGGTGCTCGCGTTGATCGTCAGGCCGGCCGGCAGGCCGCTGGCGGCGTAGCTGAGGGCGCCGGCGTTGGAGCTGGTGGCCTTGATCTGGAGGCTGACGGCCTTGTTGACCACGCTGGTCTGGTCGCCGGGGGCGGTGATGGTGACGCCGCCGGGCACCGGCACCCGCTGGCCGACGTTGACCGCGGCCCAGGCGTTGGCCACCTCGGCGTACTCGACGCTGGTGGTGCCGAACAGCTCACCGGCCGCCCACAGGGTCGCGTCGCGGGCGCCCTTGTAGTCGGTGTTGGAGCGCATCCGCTGGGAGAGCGCCTTGAACCAGACCTTCTCCGCGTTGGCCCGGCCGATGCCGGTCACCGGCTTGTTGTCGGAGGTCGGGCTGTCGTACCTGACGCCGTTGAGCTCCTTGACGCCGCTGCCCTCGGAGGCCAGGTAGAACCAGTGGTTGGCGACGCCGGAGGAGTAGTGGACGTCGATGCTGCCGATGCCGGAGTACCAGCTGTCCTTGGACCGGCTGTCCTTGGACGGCTTGTCCATGTACCGCAGCGGCGAGCCGTTGCCGTTGATGTTGAGCTCTTCGCCGACGTAGTAGTCGCCGAGGTCGTTCGGGTTGTTCGCGTAGAACTCGACGGCCGCGGCGAAGATGTCGGAGGTGGCCTCGTTGAGGCCGCCGGACTCACCGCTGTAGACCAGCCCCGCGGTGTTGGAGGTGACGCCGTGCGTCATCTCGTGCGCGGCCACGTCGATCGAGGTCAGCGGCTTGGTGTTGCCCGAGCCGTCGCCGTAGGTCATGCAGAAGCAGGAGTCGTCCCAGAACGCGTTCACGTAGTTGGTGCCGTAGTGGACGCGCGAGTACGCCCCCACGCCGTCGCCCCTGATGCCCGACCTGCCGTGCACGTTCTTGTAGTAGTCCCAGGTCAGCGCCGCACCGTAGTGCGCGTCGACGGCCGCGGTCTGGGTGTGGCTGCCGGTCCCGTCGCCCCAGGTGTCGTCCGGGTCGGTGAACAGCGTCCCCTGGCCCGAGGTGGCCCGGTTGAGGTTGTACGTGCGGTGGTTGCCGCGCCCGGTGTCGGTCAGGCTGTACGAGCCGGAGCTGCCCGAGGTGCCGAGCGGGACCTGGCCGCTGTACTGGCTGTTGCCGGTGCCGTTCTGGATGCCCTGGTACTCGAAGATCTTCTTGCCGGTGGTGGCATCGGTGATGACGTGGAGCTGGTTCGGCGTGCCGTCCTTCTGGAGCCCGCCCACGACCGTCTCGTACGCGAGCACCGGCTTGCCGGACGCCGCCCAGATCACCTTGCGCGGGGCCTTGTCGGTCGCGACCTTCTTGCTGTCGTCGGCCCGCGCCAGCCGCTCGGCCGACTCCTTGACCGCCGCCGGCCGCACGGTGGCGGTGGTCGACGCGACCTGCAACTTGGCCTTGGTGGCCTTGGCCGCCGTCTCGAACCGGCCGGTCTTCGTCTCCTGGACCACGAGGTCGCCGCCGAGCACCGGAAGGCCGTCGTAGGTGCGCTCGTAGCGGGTGTGCGTGGTGCCGTCCGCGTCCAGCGACACGTCCTTGACGACCAGCTTCTCCTTCGCCCCGAGCCGGAGCGTACTGGCGGTCTTGGCCTTGGTGGCGTCGGCCTCGCGCAGCAGCTCGGCCCGCTTGGCCGGCGAGAGCTTGACGGGCACCGCGCCCGGGTCGGGCTTGGCGGCGCTGGACATCGGGGCTGACCGGTCGGTGGCGCGCTCGTCGGGGTCGGCGGTGGCGTTGGTGGCCTGCATGCCGACGGCGAGCATGGCGGCGATGGCGACGAATGCGCCGGTCGCGGCCGTCCGCCGATGGGGGGTGCGTCTCACGCGGGACTCCTTCTACTGCCGCCGCGGGTGGCGGCGGCCAAGGTGGCCGGGCGGCTGGGTGGTCGTCCGGGCAGAGCGAAGCGGAGCAGGAACAGCGCGTGGGGGGAGGGGCACGGGGGCGGTAGCGCTGGTACGCCGCGGGCGACGCCGCCGGGCGGCAGGGGACCGACCGGTCGGGGGCACCGAGTGCGACGTGTGCCTGCGGGGACAGCGCGGGACCCGACGTGCTGGTGGTGTGACGAGCGACCGTCGCGCGGTGCGGTGCTGTGGGGGAGCCGCGTGGCGGACGAGGGGAAGAGTGCCACCGTCTCGATGTACATGTCAGGGGCGCGTCAGGAAGTTGTCCAAAAACCGTCCGTTGACGAAACGATGCCGTCCGTATAACGGATGAGGCGTCAACTCGCCTCTCCCGCGCGCCCCGTGCGGCCCCGGGCCCGCGCCCCGCCGCCCGTCCCGCCGCTGCCTGGGCGGCCCGACGGCACTCTCCGGCGGACTGCTCCCCACCCGTCACATCCGCCCCATGCGCCCCGCTGGACCGCCCGGCCCCGCCCGGCGCCCCGACGGCGCTTCCCGGCCACCCCCACGCATCCGTTGGCCGGACCGGGGCCCGCCGCGGCGTCTTCGCCCGGTCCCGCCCGGCCGGCGGCCCCGCTCCGTACGATCATGGAATGACGAACCCAGCAGCCTCCCGCGACACCGCTGCCGACCCCGCCGCCGACCAGGGCCCGGCGCCCCGCACCGGCGCACCGCGCGAGGAACCGCCCAGGTCCCTGACCGACCAACGCGCGCTGCTCGACGGCTACCTCGACTACTACCGGGACGCCCTGCGCCGCAAGGTCGACGGGCTGGGCGAGCAGGAGCTGCGGTCCAGCAGACTGCCGTCGGGCTGGACGCCGCTGGAACTGGTCAAGCACCTGACCCACGTCGAACTGCGCTGGTTCGTCTGGGGGTTCTGCGGTACGACGATGACGCCCGAGCGGGCCTGGGGCGACCGCGGCCCCGCGGACCGCTGGCACGTCGCGGACGACGAGTCGGTGGCGCAGGTGCTCGCCGAACACCGCAGGCAGTGCGCCCGCTCCCGGGAGATCGCCGCCGGCATCCCGGCCGAACGCCGCGCGAGCCTCGGTGGCCGCTTCACCACCGAGGAGGAGGCCCCCACCCTCGGCTGGACCCTCTTCCACGTCCTCCAGGAGTACGCGCGCCACGTCGGCCAACTCGACGTGGTGCGCGAACTGGCCGACGGACAGGTGGGGGAGTAAGGAACGCCTTTCCTTCCCACGCGCGGGCGCGCGATGCCCTTCCCCGGGCGGGGTGCGGGTGGTACTCGTCCCGGGCGGTTTGCTTGAGCCGATGTCGTACGGGCTGACGCGTACGGGCTGGCGCGTACGGGGCGCCGGCGATGGTGCCCGGCGGGGTGCCTTGTGATGCCCTCCCCGCGGGGGGGGCCCGCGAGGGTGTCGTCCGGGCTGACACGGGCGGGGCGCCCGCATGCCCGTGACGCTTCCGCGCGGAGCGCCCGCGCCCGCGCCGTACGGAGCGCCCGTAACAAAAAGCAGGACGGGGCGCGGCCGAGGACATCGGCCGTGCCCCGTCCGGTGACGCGTTACTGCTCCCTTGCCGCGGCAGCGGCAATCGCCTGCCGGCCCGCCCGTCGCCTCCGGCGCGCCTCCCTGTCGCCGGGGAGACCGGGGGCAGGGAGAAGACCGAAGCGCGGAGGAGGCCACGGGCGGGCCGGAAGAGGGGCGGGGGGGGGGGGGGCGCGCGGCCCGGCGCCCCCCCCCCCCCCAGGCCAGCTGCGCGGGCCGGGGGGGCGCCCCCCCCCCGCCCCCCGCCCC
>NZ_JBEHZD010001070.1:0-935 GCF_040240285.1 Streptomyces sp. HSW2009
GGGGGGGGGGGGGGGGGGGGGGGGGCGGCGGGGGCGCCCGGGGGGGGGGGGGGGGGGGGGCCCCCGGCCCGGGTGGCCCACCCGGCAGGGCGCGGGCCGGTGGGGCGGGAGCGTTACGCGGACTCGGCCGCCACCAGCTCCGCGATCTGCACGGCGTTCAGCGCCGCGCCCTTGCGCAGGTTGTCGCTGGAGCAGAACAGGGCCAGGCCGCGCCCGTCGGGGACCGTCTCGTCGCGCCGGATGCGCCCGACGTACGTCGGGTCCTGGCCGGCGGCCTGGAGCGGGGTGGGAATGTCGGAGAGCTCCACGCCCGGCGCGGCGGCGAGCAACTCGGCCGCCCGCTCGGGGCTGAGCGGCTCCGCGAACCGGGCGTTGATCTGCAACGAGTGACCGGTGAACACCGGCACCCGGACGCAGGTGCCGGACACCAGCAGCTCGGGGATGCCCAGGATCTTGCGGCTCTCGACGCGCAGCTTGCGCTCCTCGTCCGTCTCGCCCGAACCGTCATCGAGCAGCGAGCCGGCCATCGGCAGCACGTTGTACGCGATCGGGCGCACGTACTTGTTCGGCGCCGGCAGGTCGACAGCCGAGCCGTCGTGGGTGAGCTTGGCCGCCGTCTCCGCGGTCTTGCGGATCTGCTCTTCGAGCTCGCGCACGCCCTCAAGACCGCTGCCCGACACCGCCTGGTAGGTGGTGACCACCAGGCTGGTCAGGCCGGCCGCGGCGTGCAGCGGGCGGAGCACCGGCATGGCGGCCATGGTGGTGCAGTTCGGGTTGGCGATGATGCCCTTGGGGCGCTCGGCCACCGCGTCCGGGTTGACCTCGGACACCACCAGCGGCACCTCGGGGGGGGGCCGCCCCGCCGCCCGCGTGTCGGGCCCCCCCCGGCCCCCCCCCCGCCCCCGGCGGCCCCCCGCCCCCCCGGGGGCGCCCCC
>NZ_JBEHZD010001071.1:0-928 GCF_040240285.1 Streptomyces sp. HSW2009
GGGGGGGGGGGGGGGGGGGGGGCCGGGGGGGGGGGGGGTGTCCGGGCCGGGGGGGGCGGCGGGGGGGGGGGTCGGGCCGGGGGGGGGGGGGCGGGGGGGGCGCCGCCCCCCCCGCCCCCCCCCCGCCACCCGTACCGCCCATCCCCCCCATCCCACCCGCCGCCGGTCCGACGCCGCTCATCCGACGAGCTCCAGCGCCGCGCGCAGGTGCCGCGCCCGCTCCTCGGCGCTCACGTACCGCCACGCCCGGAACCCCTCGACCACCGGCCCGCGCACCAGCACCCGGTTCTCCGCCCGCACCGGCTCGCCCCTGGCGCCCAGCGTCAGCGTGCCGGGCCCGGCGGCGCCCCGGTGCAGCACGTACGCGGACTGCGCGTACGCCTCGCCGGCCCCCACCACCCGGGTACGGGCGGCCACCCCCCGCACCCGCCCGCCCCGGTCACCCGCTCCGTCCGCGGTGAAGCGGAATCCGCCGGACTCGGGCCGGTAGCGGACGAGGCGGTACGCGTCGGGGTCGGGGTCGGGGTCGGGGTCGACGTCGGGGCTGAGGCCGGGGCCGACGTCGGGCTCCCACCCCGGCCCCGACCCCACCTCCACAACCGTGTTCCGCACCGCCCCGGCCAACACGGTCGCCGCGAAGTCCCACCGGTGGTCGTGGAGCTGCGCATCCGCGCCCCCGTCCTGCCACACGTGCAGGAACAGCCGGCGCCCGTCCGCCGGGAGCCGGGCCAGCGGCAGCTTGAGGAAGCCGTTCGGGTGTGCGATGCCCGCGCCGGCGGCGGGCTCCCGCAGCTCACCCGCGTACCGCCCGGCCAACGCCGCGGCCAGTGCCTCGCGCGCGGGGGCGCGCGCCACCCGCGCGCCCCCCCCCGGCGCGGGCCCCCCCCCCCCCCCCCCCCCCCCCCCCCCCCCCCCCCCCCCCCGCGCC
>NZ_JBEHZD010001072.1:0-926 GCF_040240285.1 Streptomyces sp. HSW2009
GTGGCGGGGGGGGGGGGGTTTTTTTTTAAAACCCCCCCCCCCCCCCCGGCGGGGGGGGGGGGGGGGGGGGGGGCCCCCCCCCCCCCCCCCCCCCCCCCCGTCGTCGAGCGACCCGTACCGCAGAAAGGCCCCCCATGGACACGCGCACGATCCGCCGCACGAGCGTGGTCCTCCCCTGCCCCCTGGCACCCGACCGCTACCTCTCCCCAGTCACCTCCCTCAGCGACGGCCACGGCCAGCTCGCAGCGTTCCGCTACACCGCCACCGACCTGCGCGAACTCCATCTCCTCGACACCGACTTGCAGGACGGCCGGATCAGCGGGCTGTGCACCGAACGCACCAGGCTGGAGAAGCTGCGCATCGACTCGGTTCAGTTCAGCGGCTGCGACCTGGCGTCCCTGCGCTGGTCCGACAGCCGGCTCTCGCGCACCGTCTTCCGCGACTGCACGCTCGTGGGCGCCGCACTGGACGACCTCACGCTGGACAACGTCCTGTTCGAGAACTGCACGCTGGACTACAGCGTGCTGACCCGCATCCGCTGCACCGGCCCGGTGATCTTCTCCGCCTGCTCCCTGCGCGAGACGGTCTTCGCCACCGCCGACGCCCGCACGGCCCTGCTCGACGGCTGCACCCTGTGGCTGACCGAGTTCGACGGCGGCACCTACCGCGGCCTCGACCTCCGCGGCAACGACCTCTCCCGCATCCGCGGCCTCTCCCACCTCCAACAGATCGTCATCGACCGCACGCAGACGGCGCAGTTGGCGGAGGCGCTGGCGGTGGAGCTTGAGCTGGGGTTCGGGGATGGGGGTGGGGGGTGGAGGGGGTAGGGGGTGCGTCGGGGCCCCCGGCCCGGGCGGGGGGGGGGGGCGGGCCCCCCCCCCCCCGGCCCCGGCCCCCCCCCCCCCCCCCCCCCCCCGGGACGTATA
>NZ_JBEHZD010001073.1:0-919 GCF_040240285.1 Streptomyces sp. HSW2009
GGCGCTCACGGGTGGTGGGGGGGTCCGTTCCCGGGGGCGGGCGCTGCCGGCCGGGGGGGGGGCGGGGGCGGCCGGCGCCGGGCCGGGCCGGGCCGGGTCAGGTCAGGTCAGGTCAGGTCAGGTCAGGTCAGGTCAGGTCAGGTCAGGTCAGGTCAGCGGATGATCGCCACGGGTGCGTCCACCAGGTTCCGGTCGATGGCGAGCTTGCGCCCGCCGTGCGTCTCGGTCACGTCACCCGCGTACTGGTGGATGCGCCGGTGCGGGTGCCAGGCCCGGCGGTCGAGCCACTGCTCGTCGTACAGCGAGGGCCCCACGCCCCAGCGGGCGAACCACATCACCTCCGGCAGGTCCTTCTCCCCCGCCTTCCGCGACTGCTCCATGTGCCGTACGCCGGAGTTGGCGCTGCTGTAGAACCCCGGCACGTACCCCTGCCGGCGCACCTCACGGTTCCAGGACCGAACGAAGGCGAGCGTGGTGCGGCCACAGCGGTAGCGCTGGAAGTGGTACGCCTCCATGTCGAGGTAGAGCGCGCTGCCCCGCACCATGCCGAGCCGGCCCGCACTGCGCACCGCGTCCTGCGCCTCCTGCCGGCCCTGCGCCCAGGCGTTGTCGCCGATCAGGAAGCGCCGCTTGGAGGCCGCCGTCACGCACGGCGACTGCGACCCCACGTAGATCGGGATGACCTCCCAGCCCAGCCCCTTCACCTCGCGCAGCCAACCGGTGCTCAGGTGCTTCTGCGTCTTGCAGTGCCGCCCGCGGCCACCGAAGTAGACGCCGATCCCGCGGTAGGGCGAGGCGTTCCAGGCCCGGATCGTGCTCACCGGCGGCGCCTGGCAGCGGTCGATGGCCCACCCGTGGAAGTTCCGCCGCTGCGCGCCGCCCGCCTTCGCCGCCCCGCGCTCCGGCCGCGGCGCCGTCT
>NZ_JBEHZD010001074.1:0-919 GCF_040240285.1 Streptomyces sp. HSW2009
GCCGGCCGGACCGGGCCACCTCGGTCGGGCCCGCCGCCGTGCCGCCCCGGTGGGTCGCCCCGCGGTGGGCGGAGGGGCGGGGGGGGGGGGGGGGGGGGGGAGGGGTGCGGGGGGGGGGGGGGGGCGGGGCGGGGGGGCGCCGTCGCCGGCGGCTCGGCGTTCACCTTCTCGTACGCGGAACACGCCGAGTTGCTGACCGCGGCCGGTGCCGAGGTCGTCACCTTCGACCCGCTGCACGATACGGAACTGCCCGCGGGCACCCGCGGGTTGGTCATCGGCGGCGGGTTCCCCGAGGTGTACGCGGCCGAACTGTCCGCCAACGCGCCGCTGCGCGCCGCCGTAGCCGCGCTCGCTGCCTCCGGGGCGCCGATCGCCGCCGAGTGCGCGGGCCTGCTCTACCTGGCCCGTTCGCTCGACCCCGGCCCCGCCGCGGGTTCGGACAGCGCGGCCGGCGCGCCCCTGCCGATGTGCGGTGTGCTGCCGGCCGAGGCCCGCATGTCGGGTCGGCTGACCCTGGGGTACCGGGAGGCGGTCGCCCTGTCGCCCAGTGCGCTGCTGCCGGTGGGCGCCCGGGTGCGCGGCCACGAGTTCCACCGGACGGTCATCACGCCGGAGGCGGGCGGCGAACCGGGCTCGGCGCCCGACCCCGCTGCCGGCCCGGCCTCCCCGACGCTGCCGGCCTGGGGCGTGGTGCGGCCGGCCCGGCGCGTGGAGGGCTTCGTACGGGACCGGGTGCACGCCTCGTACCTCCACCTGCACTGGGCGGCCACCCCCGCGGTCGCCGCGTCCTTCGTCCAGAGCTGCACCCCGTGAACCCTCCGCCCACCGCCCCGGAGCCCCACGGCCCCGGGGGGGTATTAACCAAAACCACCCCCCCCGAAGGCCAGCGAGGGGGGGTTGGGGGGGGGGGGTGGTAAAA
>NZ_JBEHZD010001075.1:0-917 GCF_040240285.1 Streptomyces sp. HSW2009
CCCCCCCGCCCGGGGCGGCCCCCCCCCCCCCCCCCCCCCCCCCCCCCCCCCCCCCCCCCCCCCCCCCCCCCCCCCCCCGCCGGGGGGGGCGGGGGGGGGGCCGGTCGGGCCGGGAAGGCCCGGGCCCGGACGGACCGCACACAGCATCACCCGAGCAGCGGGCAGCGCACACCCAGCGCTGCCCGCTGATTCATGCCATGCCGTTGCCGTGACCTGCCGCACCGTGTCGCCGCCGTACGGGCCAGCGGCATCGCCAGTACGGACACCCCTGACACCGCCGACACCGCCGACACACCGCAGCCCAACCCGGGCCCCCACCGCCGAGCGGCGACGAGGTAGCCGGGCAGACCGAGCGCCAGACAGCCTGGCGCAACCGAGCCGACGGCCCACCCCGCCCGGAGCAAGCCGGCCGCACGTCGGTCAGTCGAACCAGTCGGGGTCCGCAGTCGTCAGGTACTCGGCGAGCACCTTCGGATCGCGGTGGGCCTCGGCCAGCAGCGCGCCCAGCTTGCGCAGCGCCTCGGCGTCGAAGCCGTACGCGACGAACATGCCCGCCTCGCAGTCGTAGTTGATCCGGTCCGCCACCTCAGGGGCGCGGGCGTGCACCGCGGATCTGGCGACGGCCTCCCAGTCGTACCCGCCGCCCTGGTGACCGTGCTGGTCGAAGAGCGCGGTGGTCGAGCCCATGTGGTCATCGCTGAGCAACAGGCCGTAGCGGCCGGGGGCTTGGTACGCCAGGAAGACCAGCGGTGCGAAGCTCTCGCGGTCGGTCGACTCGTTCGTGTGCGTCGTCATGGTCCAACCCTAGGCGGGGGGTCTGACAACGCCGCCGCACAAGGGCGGGGGGGGCCGGGGGGGGCCCCCCCCCCCCCCCCCCCCCCCCCCCCCCCCCCCCCCCCCCCCCCCCCCCCCCCCCC
>NZ_JBEHZD010001076.1:0-840 GCF_040240285.1 Streptomyces sp. HSW2009
CCTGCCCAGGCGCTCACGGTGCCACCGCCGTCAGCTCGCGATCGGCCGCGCTGCGGTTCGCGAGGCGGTGTAGTGGTGGGCGCGGGGGCCGCGGGGGGGGGGGGGGGGCCGGGGCGGGCCCCGCCCCCCCCCCCCCGGCCGACCCCGCCGAGCAGCCGTGCCGCCCGCCCGGCGCGCCGCGCGGCGCCCGTACCGCCCCGCCCGGCCAGCGCAGCGCCCCGGACCAGCGGCGCCCGACCGCGGAGGAGGGCCGGGCCGATGAGGTACGGGAGTTCCTGCGGCTCGCCCAGGGCGTGGACGAGGCGGTGCACGAGGGCGGCCGGCTCAGGGCCTTCCTGCTGGCCGAACTCGCCCGCTACCGGGCCGCGCTGCCCGGTGCCGCCGTCGGCTATCTGGAGCAACTGACGAGCGCCCTTTCCGCCGGCTACCTGCCGCGCGCCCCGGACCTGATGGCGCTCCGCGCACTGCGCGCCGCCCCGGCCGGCCCGGCCGAGTCCCGGCGGCGGGCCGCCCTGCTGCGGCACTGCGAGCAGTTGGCCGAGTGGGAGGTGCGGGCCCGGCTGGTCGCACTGCCCGGCGGCCGGACCAACCCGCCAGTGGCCATGACCGCCACCACCCCGCCCACCACGGGTGCGGCCCCCAGCGCTCCCCGTACTTCCGCCAGGCGCACGGCGTCCACCGCGGGCGCGGCCCTCACGCCACGCACGCCCCCCACCTCGCGTCATGCCGCGTCCGCCGCCCCGCCCACGACCCTGTCCGGGGACGAACCCGCACCGGCCGGGGCGCCGCGGCCCGCGCCGGGCAAGGGGCCCGCCGAGCGTCGGTCTCATATACACATAT
>NZ_JBEHZD010001077.1:0-915 GCF_040240285.1 Streptomyces sp. HSW2009
GGCTATATATTGGATTGACACGACTTCGGCGGTACGCTTGAGCCCCGCTACATTATCGGCGCAGAATCACTTGACCAGTGAGCTATTACGCACTCTTTCAAGGGTGGCTGCTTCTAAGCCAACCTCCTGGTTGTCTCTGCGACTCCACATCCTTTCCCACTTAGCGTACGCTTAGGGGCCTTAGTCGATGCTCTGGGCTGTTTCCCTCTCGACCATGGAGCTTATCCCCCACAGTCTCACTGCCGCGCTCTCACTTACCGGCATTCGGAGTTTGGCTAAGGTCAGTAACCCGGTAGGGCCCATCGCCTATCCAGTGCTCTACCTCCGGCAAGAAACACACGACGCTGCACCTAAATGCATTTCGGGGAGAACCAGCTATCACGGAGTTTGATTGGCCTTTCACCCCTAACCACAGGTCATCCCCCAGGTTTTCAACCCTGGTGGGTTCGGTCCTCCACACGGTCTTACCCGCGCTTCAACCTGCCCATGGCTAGATCACTCCGCTTCGGGTCTTGAGCGTGCTACTCAAACGCCCTATTCGGACTCGCTTTCGCTACGGCTCCCCCACACGGGTTAACCTCGCAACACACCGCAAACTCGCAGGCTCATTCTTCAAAAGGCACGCAGTCACGACCATGCTCCAAAGAACATGGCGACGCTCCCACGGCTTGTAGGCACACGGTTTCAGGTACTATTTCACTCCGCTCCCGCGGTACTTTTCACCATTCCCTCACGGTACTATCCGCTATCGGTCACCAGGGAATATTTAGGCTTAACGGGTGGTCCCGCCAGATTCACACGGGATTTCTCGGGCCCCGTGCTACTTGGGTGTCTCTCAAGCAAGCCGTCAATGTTTCAGCTACGGGGGTCTTACCCTCTACGCCGGGCCTTTCGCATGCCCTTCGCCTACATCAA
>NZ_JBEHZD010001078.1:0-915 GCF_040240285.1 Streptomyces sp. HSW2009
GGGGAATCGGGCGCTCCCCGGGGCGTGGGGTTCCGGTCCGTGGAGTTCCAGTCCGCGGGGTTCGCGCGTGCCGCGGGGGTGGGCCCGGGGGGGGGGGGCGGCGGCGGGGGGGGGGCGGCCGGGCCCGGCCGCAAGCACGGGTGGCGTACGGCCGGGCCCGGTGCGGTCTCACCCCGTGACGCTCGCCGACGCGGGGTCGGCCGGGAGCCGGCGGCGTCGGCGGAAGAGCTGGGCCCAGGGGCCACGGGCCGCGGCCACCTCCGTGCCGCCCTCGGCCGCCGCCTGTGCCGCGGCCTGCGCCACCGGCAGGAACCCCTCGCGGCGCGCCGGGTCGGGCCGTTCCTCCTCGGGCCACAGGCCGAGCGCCGCGCAGAGCGTCGGCAGGATCGCCATCGCCGCGGTCATGTAGCCCTCGGCCGACGGGTGGTAGTTGTCGGGTCCGAACAGCTCCGTCGGGTGCGCGGCGAACTCGGGACCGAGCAGGTCGCCGAGCGAGACCGTTCGCCCGCCGTGCTCGACCACCGCGATGGTCTGCGCGGCGGCGAGCTGCCGGCTGAGCCGCCTGGCCACCCAGCGCAGCGGCTGGTAGACGGGCTCGATGGTGCCGAGGTCGGGGCAGGTGCCCACGACCACCTCGCACCCGGTGGCACGCAGCGCGCGGACCGCGTCGGCGAGCAGCCGTACGGACTTCGCCGGCGGCATCCGGTGGGTCACGTCATTGGCGCCGATCATGATCACGGCGGTGTCGGGCCGCCAGGCGGCTTCCGTGACCGGTTCGGCGGGGTCGCCGGGGCTGCCGGGGTCGCCGGGCGGGCCCGGGTACGGGGCGGCGTACGGGCCCGGCGGCGTACCGGTGCCGGTGCCGGGCGTACTGGGCGTACCGGTGCCGGGCGTACGGGGCGCGCCGGGCGTGTC
>NZ_JBEHZD010001079.1:0-914 GCF_040240285.1 Streptomyces sp. HSW2009
CACACCACACCCACCACCCACACCTACCTCGAACTCGGACCCGACCCCACCCTCACCACCGCCACCCAACACACCCTCCACCACCACACCACCAACAACACCCAAACAACCGACGCAACCGCCACCCAACCCACCCCCCACACCATCCCCACCCTCACCCGCAAACGACCCGACAACCAAGGGTTCGGGCTTGCGTTGGGGCAGTTGTATCGGGCCGGGGCTCAGGTGGACTGGACGGGCTGGTTCCCGGCGGCGCCCAAGCCGCAGGTGGTGAAGCTGCCGACGTACGCGTTCCGGCGGCAGCGGTTCTGGGTGGAGCCGCCGGCCGTACGGGCCGGTGCGGGGCAGGGTTCTGGCGGTGCCGATGACCGGCTGTGGCAGGCGATCGAGGAGCTCGACGTCGACGCGGTGAGCTCGGCGTTGAACGTGGAGCGGGACAGCGAGAGCGTCGCGGCACTGCTGCCCGCGCTGCCCGTGCTGTCTGACTGGCGGCGGGCCAACCGGGAGCAGTCAGTCATCGACTCCTGGCGGTACGGGATCGACTGGGTGCCGCTCCGGGAGGCCGCTGCCCCGGTGCTGGCCGGCAACTGGCTGTTGGTGGTGCCGAGCGGGTACGAGGAGCACCCCGCGGTGCTGATGGCGAGCGAGGCCCTGGACGGCCACGGTGCGCTGCGTACTGACGTGGTGGTGGACGGCTCCGCGGCGGACCGGCGTGATCTGGCTCGCCACTTGCAGGAGGCGACGGCGACGGCTGCCGAGTGGGACGGCGTGGTGAGCCTGTTGGCGCTGGCCATGGAGCCGCACCCCACGTACGAGGCTGTCTCGGTGGGGTTGGCGGGGACCACCGCGTTGATCCAAGCCCTCGGCGACACCGACATCAACGCACCCCTGTGGTGCCTCACCCAAGGCGCCAT
>NZ_JBEHZD010000108.1:0-17709 GCF_040240285.1 Streptomyces sp. HSW2009
GGGGGGGGGGGGGGGGCCGGTCGGCGTGTGCGGGGAAGGGCCGGGCGTCAGGGCCGGCGGGCCGAAGTCACCCGGTAGACGTCGTAGACGCCCTCCACGCCCCGTACCGCCTTCAGGACGTGGCCCAGGTGCTTCGGGTCGCCCATCTCGAAGGTGAAGCGCGAGGTGGCCACCCGGTCCCTGGAGGTCTGCACGGCGGCGGAGAGGATGTTGACGTGCTGGTCGGAGAGGACCCGGGTGACGTCCGAGAGCAGCCGCGAGCGGTCCAGCGCCTCCACCTGGATGGCCACCAGGAAGACCGAGGACTGGGTGGGTGCCCACTCCACGTCGAGGATGCGCTCGGGCTGCTGGGAGAGCGAGTCGACGTTGACGCAGTCGGCGCGGTGCACCGAGACGCCACTGCCGCGGGTGACGAAGCCGATGATGGGGTCGCCCGGCACCGGCGTACAGCAGCGGGCCAGCTTCACCCAGACGTCCTCGACGCCCTTGACGACAACGCCGGGATCGGCGCTGGAACGGCGCTTGGTGCGGGTGCGCAGCGGGGTGGACTCCGCGATGTCCTCGGACGCCGCGTCCTCGCCGCCCAGGCCCTGGACCAGCTTCTGCACGATGTTCTGCGCGGTGACGTGGCCCTCGCCGATGGCCGCGTACAGCGAGGAGATGTCCGAGTAGCGCATCTCGTGCGCGAGGGTCACCAGCGAGTCGCCGGTGAGGATGCGCTGGATCGGCAGGTTCTGCTTGCGCATGGCCCGCGCGATGGCGTCCTTGCCCTGCTCGATCGCCTCGTCGCGGCGCTCCTTGGAGAACCAGCCGCGGATCTTGTTGCGGGCCCGGGGCGACTTGACGAAGCCGAGCCAGTCGCGGGAGGGGCCGGCGCCCGGGGCCTTGGAGGTGAAGACCTCGACCAGGTCGCCGTTGTCGAGCGTGGATTCCAGCGGCACCAGGCGGCCGTTGACGCGGGCGCCTATCGTGCGGTGGCCGACCTCGGTGTGCACGGCGTACGCGAAGTCGACCGGGGTCGCGCCCGCCGGGAGCGCTATGACGTCGCCCTTGGGCGTGAAGACGAAGACCTCGTTGCGGGAGAGGTCGAAGCGCAGCGACTCCAGGAACTCGCCCGGGTCCTCGGTCTCCTTCTGCCAGTCCAGGAGCTGCCGCAGCCACGCCATGTCGTTGACGGTGTCCTGCCGGTCGCCCTTGCTCTTGGGCACGTCGGTACGGACCTTGGAGGCGCCGGCGACGGCCTCCTGCTTGTACTTCCAGTGCGCGGCGATGCCGTACTCGGCGCGGCGGTGCATGTCGAAGGTGCGGATCTGGAGCTCGACCGGCTTGCCGCTGGGCCCGATGACCGTCGTGTGCAGCGACTGGTACATGTTGAACTTGGGCATCGCGATGTAGTCCTTGAACCGCCCCGGCACCGGGTTCCACCGCGCGTGGATGGTGCCGAGCGCCGCGTAGCAGTCGCGGACGGTGTCCACCAGGACCCGGATGCCCACCAGGTCGTAGATCTCCGCGAAGTCCCGGCCGCGGACGATCATCTTCTGGTACACGGAGTAGTAGTGCTTCGGACGCCCGGTGACGGTCGCCTTGATGCGGGCCGCCCGCAGGTCACCCTGGACCTGATCGGTCACGATCGCCAGGTACTCATCACGCTTCGGCGCCCGCTCGGCCACCAGCCGCACGATCTCGTCGTACATCTTGGGGTAGAGGATCGCGAAGGCGAGGTCCTCCAGCTCCCACTTGATGGTGTTCATGCCCAGCCGGTGCGCCAGCGGGGCGTAGATCTCCAGCGTCTCGCGGGCCTTCTTCTCCTGCTTCTCCCGCTTGAGGTAGCGCATGGTGCGCATGTTGTGCAGCCGGTCGGCCAGTTTGATGACCAGCACCCGCGGGTCCTTGGCCATGGCGACGACCATCTTGCGCACGGTCTCCGCCTGCGCGGCCTCGCCGAACTTGACCTTGTCGAGCTTGGTGACCCCGTCCACGAGCAGCGCGACCTGGTCGCCGAAGTCGCGGCGCAGGGTGTCAAGGCCGTACTCGGTGTCCTCGACCGTGTCGTGCAGCAGGCCCGCCATCAGCGTCGCCGGGTCCATGCCGAGCTCGGCGAGGATGGTGGTGACGGCCAGCGGATGGGTGATGTACGGGTCGCCGCTCTTGCGCTTCTGACCGCGGTGCCAGCGCTCGGCGACCTGGTACGCGCGCTCGATCTGGCGCAGCGTGGAGGTGTCGGCCTTGGGGTCGTTGGCGCGCACGATGCGCAGCAGCGGTTCGAGGACCGGGTTGTACGGGCTGGAGCGCTGCACGCCGAGGCGGGCGAGGCGGGCGCGGACCCGGTTCGAGGAGTTCTGCCGGGGTGCGGGCCCCGGCTGTGGGCGGGCCGGCACGCTGGTGTTCGGGCCGCCGGCGGGCAGTTCGGCCGGGGGCTTGGGCCCCGGCTTCGGCCCGGGGGTGGACGCGCCGCCGCCGTTCTGGGGCGCGCTGGCGGCCGGCCTGCTCCCCGCGGCGTTCGGCTCCTCGGGGTGCGCGGCGGTCAGCGGCTTGGCCTCGTCTGGCAAGAGCACTCCTCACGCGGGACCGGTCCGTAACACGGAGGTCGGACAGCCATGGTATCGATCCCGCCACACCCATTGTCCCGCCGAGTCGGCCACCCCGGCACGCCGAAGGCGGGCACCCGGGTGTTCCCGGATACCCGCCTTCGGCATAACTTCGCAGGTCAGACGGTGGTCAACGCCTCCAGCGGGGCGCCGTCCAAGCTGGCCTGGAGGCGCTGCCGGCCGGCCAGGAAGCCCAGCTCAAGCAGGACCGCCACCCCGGCGACCCGGGCCCCGGACCGGCGGATGAGGTGCAGCGACGCCTCGGCCGTGCCTCCGGTGGCCAGAACGTCGTCGATGACCAGGACCCGCTCACCGGGCCGCAGCGCATCGGCGTGCATCTCGATCTCGGCCGTGCCGTACTCCAGCTCGTACGCCTGCCGCAGCGTCGTCCCAGGCAGCTTGCCGGCCTTGCGCACCGGTACGAAGCCGACCCCGGCGCGCACCGCGACCGGCGCGGCCAGGATGAAGCCGCGCGCTTCGAGGCCGATGACCTTGTCCGCGCGGTGCGTGCGGCACAGCGCGGCCAGGGCCTCGGTCAGGGCGCCGAAGGCGACCGGGTCGGCCAGCAGCGGGGTGATGTCCTTGAACATCACCCCGGGCTGCGGGTAGTCCGGGACGTCGTGGATGCGGCTGAGCAGCAGGGAGCGCAGCTCTGCCGCGTCGGCCGGGCCCGGGGTCGCGGGTCCGGCAGCGGTGGTCTCGACCCCGCTCATCGGCGCTTGCCCGACGGGCGGCCCCGGCCGCGGTTGCGGTTCGGCTGGTTCCTGGCGGCGCGGGAACCCGTCGTACCGCGCGGGCCGACCACGCCGGCCGCCGCAGCTTCCTCGGCGTCCATCGGCTCATCGGCGTCGACGTCATCGGCGTCGTCGACGGTCGAGTCGTCCGCTTCCTCCGACACGTCCTCGCCGGTGCCGGCCGAGTCGGCCCGGGTCGCGGCGGCTGCGCGCTTGGCGCGCACCCGCTTGGCCAGGGCCTTCATCTGCGGGTCGCGCTCCTTCAGGTCGGCGACCAGCGGCGTGGCGATGAAGATCGAGGAGTACGCACCGGCCGCGAGGCCCACGAACAGCGCCAGCGAGATGTCGTTGAGCATGCCGGCGCCCAGGAAGCCGCCGCCGATGAAGAGCAGGCCGCCGACCGGGAGCAGCGCCACCACGGTGGTGTTGATGGAGCGCACCAGGGTGGCGTTGAGGCTGCGGTTGGCGATCTCGCTGTAGGTGTAGCGGGTCTGCTTGGTGAGTCCCTTGGAACTCTCGCGGAGGCCGTCGAAGACGACGACGGTGTCGTACAGCGAATAACCGAGGATGGTGAGCAGACCGATCACCGTGCCCGGTGTGACTTCGAAGCCGACCAACGCGTACACCCCCACCGTGATGGTGAGGTCGTGGATCAGCGCGATGAGGGCGGCTAGCGCCATGCGCCATTCGAAGGCGATGGCGAGGTAGATCACCACGAGCAACATGAAGATCGCTAGGCCCTGCCAGGCCTTGCGGGCGATCTCCTCACCCCAACTCGGGCCGACGAGCTGGGTGTTGATCTTCGAGGCTTCGACGCCGAGGTCCTTGGCGAGCGCCTCCTGGACCGGCTGGGCGGCCTCGGTGTCCAGGTCGCTGATCTGGATGCGCAGTCCGCCGCCGCCGAGCTTCTGGGCGATCGCCGTGTGGCCGTCGGCGGCGCTCTCCGCCTTCTCGCGCGCGTCGTCGGCCGAGACGCTGGTCTTCGGGGTGGTGAAGACCGCGCCGCCGGAGAACTCAATGCCCATGTGCAGACCACGCACCGCAAGGCCGACGATGGCCGTGATGGTGATCAGGATGGAGATGCTGTACCAGATCTTCCGCTTGGCGACGAAGTCGTAGCCGACCTCGCCCCGGTAGAGCCTGGCGCCGAGGTCACCGAGTCGCGACATCTTCACGCCTCCTTCGTGTCAGCGGGGGCGGTGGGGCGACGGCGGCGCAGCGGCGGCTTGGCACCGAGACGCTGCGGGTCAAGACCCGACCAGGGGTGCCCGTCCGCGAAGAACTTGCGGGTGGCGAGGAGCGTCATCAGCGGCTTGGTGAAGAAGAAGACCACCACGACGTCCAGCAGCGTGGTCAGACCCAGCGTGAACGCGAAGCCCTGCACCTTGCCGACCGTGACGATGAAGAGCACGGCGGCGGCGAGGAAGGACACGAAGTCCGAGACCAGGATGGTGCGCCGGGCCCGGGGCCAGCCGCGCTGCACGGCGGGGCGCAGCGTGCGGCCCTCGCGGATCTCGTCCCGGACGCGTTCGAAGTAGACGATGAACGAGTCGGCGGTGATACCGATGGCCACGATCGCACCACAGACGGCCGGCAGGTTCAGGGCGAACTGGATCGCCTCGCCGAGCAACACCATCAGCGAGTACGTCAGCGTGGCCGAGACCGCGAGGCTGGCGATGGCCACCAGGGCCAGGCCGCGGTAGTAGATGACCATGTACAGGATGACCAGGACGAGGCCGATGGCGCCGGCGATCAGGCCGGCCCGGAGCTGCTCCTCACCGAGGGCCGAGGAGACGGTGGTCTCGTCGACGATCTCGAAGGTCAGCGGCAGCGAACCGTAGGACAGGATGTTGGCGAGGTCGTCGGCTTCCTTCTGGCTGAAGCCACCGGAGATCTCCGCCTTGCCGCCCTTGATCGCAAAGTTGACCTCGGCGTTCGAGGCGACCTCGCCGTCGAGCACGATGCCGAACTGGTTCTGCGGGGACTGCTGCTTGGCCAGCTCGCCGGTGATCTGGCCGAACTGCTTGCCGCCCTTGCCGTCGAAGTCGAGCTGCACGATCCAGCCGGAGCCGCCCTGCGTGCTGAAGACCGCGGACGCGTCGTCCACGTGGTTACCCTCAAGCTCGACCGGGCCCAGGATGAACTTGGCCTGGCCCTTGCGGTCACAGGCCACGATCGGCTCGTCGTTGGGGCGGGCGGCGGCGCGCTTGCTGGCGTCGGAGCGGGCCTTGGCGGTCGAGCAGTCCAGCGCCGCGAACTGCTTCTGCAAGTCTTCGGCCTGCTTGGCCTGCGCGGCTTCTTCCTTGGACGGCTTCTTCGCCGGCTCTTCCTGCTTGTCGGCCGGGCCGCTGGCGGTGGGGTTCGGGGTGGGCGCCTTCAACGCGCTGGGGATGGCGCGGCCCTGGGTGGTGGCGGAGGTGCTGGGGGTCGCACCGTCGGCCTTGTCACCGTTCTTGCCGTCGTCGTCCTTGTCGGCGTTCTTGCCGTCGGCAGGACTCTTGTCGGCATCCTTGTCGGCGTCGCCGTCCTTGTCCCCCTTGTCCCCATCACCCTTGTCGCCCTGCTTGCTGGGCGTCTTGTCGGGCTTGGGCGGGTTCGCGGGGTCGGCGGTGCGCTTGCCGTCCGCGATGGTCAGCACCGGGCGGAAACCGAGCTTGGCCGTCGTGCCGACCTGGTTCCGGGCCTGCTTCGCGTCCGTCCCCTTGGGGATGTTGACGATGATGTGCTTACGACCCTGCGTCTGGACCTCGGCCGCGCGAACACCGCGGCCGTTGACGCGCCGCTCCATGATGTTGACGGCGGTGTCCATGTTGTCGCTGTTGATCGCATTGGGCTTGCCCGGCTCGTTCTTGGCCTCCAGCGTGAAGCTGGTGCCACCCGCGAGGTCGATCCCCAGCCGCGGGGTGGTGTTGCCGGAGAGGAACATCCCTCCGACCAACGCCACCATGGCGACCAAGATCCCGACGAGGGCACGACCGGGCCTGCCCTGGGCCCCGGGGGACCTACGGCCCTTCTTCGGTGCTGCCACCTTTTCGTTTCTCCCTGTCCAACCGCCGGGCGACGGATGTGCGCCAGGCGGCCACGAAGTGTTATGGGGACGTGCCCCCGCCGGAGCCTAAACCGTCTCCGCGCCGCTGTGCACCGAGCGGTGGTGCCCTACGGCCTGTGGAGTCCGGCTACTTCGCGTCGCCGTCGTCGGAACCCTTGCGGTCCTCCGACGTGGTGCCCTCCGGCTTCGCGTCCTGCGGCTCCGTCGTGTCGGCGTCCGCGGCGTCGGTCTTCTTCTCGTCGTCGCTCGCGTCGCCCTTGGTGATGTCGACCCGACGGTCGGTGTCCCCGGCGGCCTCGGTCAGGGAAGAGGCGTCGTCGGGAACCACGGGGGCATCCTCATCGTGCTCGGGCTCAATGCCGTGCACGATGCGGTTGTACTCGGCGTCGTCCAGGACGGCACCCACCGAATTCTTCGCGTAAATGGCGTGCACTCCCGGCGCGACCTCCAGCAGGAGCGTGTCGTCGGTGACTTCCTTGACCGTGGCGTACATGCCGCCGATCGTCCGTACGCCGGTGCCCGGCTGGATCTGGTCACGCATCTGCGTGGCCTGGCGCTGCTTGTTCTTGGCCGATCGGGTCATCAGGATCATGGCCCCGATGAGCACGATGAACGGCAGGAGAGTCACGATATTCACGGGACGGAATTTCCTTCGCACGACCGCGAATGCACGGCCTGGTATACGGGGGTGGGTGCGCCGCACTGAACGGACGGCATCGGCGGAGTCTAAGCGAGCCCGCACCTAAGGAACAACGCCCAGCATTGCACCGGGGTTCCTGGCCCGACCAGTGTCCGCGCCGTCACCCGTCGAACAGTCCTGGCTGCGCACCGCCACCCGCGCCCTGCGGCGGAGTCAGTCCCAGGTGGGCCCAGGCCGCCGCGGTGCCCACCCGGCCGCGCGGCGTGCGGGCCAGCAGACCTTCCCTGACGAGGAAGGGCTCGGCCACTTCCTCGACCGTTTCGCGCTCCTCCCCCACCGCGACGGCCAGCGTGGAAAGGCCCACCGGGCCGCCGCCGAAGAGCTTGAGCAGGGCGGTCAGCACGGCCCGGTCGAGCCGGTCGAGGCCGCGACCGTCCACGTCGTACACCGCGAGGGCGCGCGCCGCGATCTCCTGGGTGATCACGCCGTCGGCCTTGACCTGGGCGTAGTCGCGGACGCGGCGCAGCAGCCGGTTGGCGATGCGCGGCGTGCCGCGGGAGCGACCGGCGATCTCGGCGGCGCCCGCGCCGTCGATCTCGACGTCGAGCAGCCGCGCGGAGCGGTGTACGACGCGCTCAAGTTCGGCGGCGCCGTAGAACTCCATGTGACCGGTGAAGCCGAACCGATCGCGCAGCGGCGGAGGCAGCAGGCCGGCCCTGGTGGTGGCCCCGACCAGGGTGAACGGCGGCAGTTCCAACGGAATGGCGGTGGCGCCCGGGCCCTTTCCGACGATCACGTCGACGCGGAAGTCCTCCATCGCCATGTAGAGCATTTCTTCGGCGGGCCGGGACATCCGGTGGATCTCGTCGAGGAAGAGCACCTCGCCCTCGGTGAGCGAGGAGAGGATCGCGGCGAGGTCTCCGGCGTGCTGGATGGCGGGTCCGGAAGTGATCCGGATAGGTGCACCCATCTCTGCCGCGATGATCATCGAAAGGGTGGTTTTGCCCAGGCCCGGCGCGCCGGACAGCAGAACGTGGTCGGCGGTGCTACCGCGCTGTCGAGCAGCGCGCAGCACCAGGTCCAGTTGTTCGCGGACGCGCTCCTGGCCGACGAACTCGCCCAGGTCCTTCGGCCGCAGCGCGGCCTCGATGGCCTGCTCCTCGCCGTCCGCCTCGGCGCCCAACAGGCGATCGGCGGCGCCCAGGCCGACCGGGTCGGCCAGGTGCGCGGCGTGCTCGCCGTGGGTGTCGTCCCCGTTCATGACGTCCTCTCTGGTACGTGCGGTGCGGTGCCGCGGGCGGTCAGCGGCCTCGGCCCAGCGTCTGGAGCGCGGCCCGCAACAGGGCCGACACCTGCGGCTGCTCCCCCTTGGCCGCGGCCGCGTCGGCCTGCGGGGAGACGGCCGCCACGGCCTCGTCGGCCTCCCGGGTGGCGTAGCCGAGGCCGATCAGCGCGCCGTGCAGTTGGTCGCGCCAGCCGGCGGTGACCGCGCTGCCCACCCGGGCCGCTGCGCCCGGTCCGGTGGGCTCGCCCAGCCGGTCCTTCAGTTCGAGCAGCAGGCGTTGGGCGCCCTTCTTGCCGATGCCGGGGACCGCGGTCAGCGCCTTCTCGTCGCCGCCGGCCACCGCGCGGCGCAGCGCGTCGGGGCTGTGCACCGCGAGCATGGCCTGAGCCAGCCGCGGGCCCACTCCGCTGGCGGTCTGGAGCAGTTCGAAGACCTGGCGTTCGTCGTCGTCGGCGAAGCCGTACAGGGTCAGCGAGTCCTCGCGGACGACGAGCGAGGTGGCGAGCCTGGCGCTCTGGCCGACGCGGAGCGTGGCCAGCGTGCCCGGGGTGCACTGCACCGCCATGCCGACGCCGCCGACCTCGACAACGGCGAGGTCGGGCGCGAGGGCGGCGATCTGCCCGGAGACGAACGCGATCATGCGGAATCCTTCCGGGTGGGTGCGGGGGGCTCGGTCTGTTGCGCGGCGGAACGCTGCGCGACAGGGGGCTGCGCGGCAGCAGGCGGTGCGGCGGGGCGCCCGCGGGGCGCGGCGCGGCCGGCGGGCGTGCGCGGGGTGGTCGGGGTGCGGGTCTGGCGGTGGGCGGCCACCGCCTGTTGGAGTCGGTTGGTGGCCGGGGCCCGCCAGATGTGGCAGATGGCGAGCGCGAGCGCATCGGCCGCGTCGGCGGGCTTGGGCGGCGCGTCCAGCCGCAACAGCCGGGTGACCATCGCGCCGACCTGCGCCTTGTCGGCCCGCCCCGAGCCGGTGACGGCGGCCTTGACCTCGCTGGGCGTGTGCAGCGCGACGGGCAGTCCGCGGCGGGCGGCGCAGAGCATGGCGACGGCGCTCGCCTGTGCGGTGCCCATCACGGTCTGGACGTTGTGCTGGCTGAACACCCGCTCCACGGCGACCAGTTCGGGCTTGTGCGTCTCCAACCACTGCTCTATGCCGCGCTCGATCAGCACCAGCCGGTCGCCGGTCTCGGCGTCGGCGGCGGTGCGGATGACGCCGACGTCCACCATGCGCAACGGGCGGCCCGCGACGCCGTCGACGACGCCGATGCCGCAGCGGGTCAACCCCGGGTCCACACCAAGCACCCGCATCGCGCGCCCCCTCACTGATCAGTCGTCCGCCGGCCGGGTTCACATCCCTGAACAGGCACAGTAGCCGGTGCCTGTGACAATGCGAGGGGCCGACGGGTTGCCCCCGTCGGCCCGGTCACGCAATGCTCCGCGGCCCGGGCGGTGCCGGGCCGGTCGGGTGTGCCGCGGTGCGGGTCGGCGCGGCCTGTTCGACCGCCCCACCCGCCGCGCGCCGCCCGCGCGTTAGGCGTCGACCTTCTCCATGACCTCGTCCGACACGTCGAAGTTGGCGAAGACGTTCTGCACGTCGTCGCTGTCCTCCAGCGCGTCGATGAGCTTGAAGATCTTCCGCGCGCCGTCCTCGTCCAACTCGACCTGCATGGTCGGTACGAAGTTGGCGTCGGCCGAGTCGTAGTCGATGCCCTCCTGCTGGAGGGCGGTGCGGACCGCGACCAGGTCGGTGGCCTCGCTGATCACCTCGAACGTCTCGCCGAGGTCGTTGACCTCTTCGGCCCCCGCGTCGAGCACGGCGCCGAGGACGTCGTCCTCGGACAGCTCGGCCTTGGGGACGATCACCACGCCCTTGCGGTGGAACAGGTACGAGACCGAGCCCGGGTCGGCCATCGAGCCGCCGTTGCGGGTCATGGCCACGCGCACGTCCGAGGCCGCGCGGTTGCGGTTGTCGGTGAGGCACTCGATGAGCACCGCGACACCGTTCGGACCGTAGCCCTCGTACATGATCGTCTCGTAGTCGGCGCCGCCCGCTTCAAGACCGGCACCGCGCTTGACGGCGCTGTCGATGTTCTTGTTCGGCACCGAGCTCTTCTTGGCCTTCTGGATGGCGTCGAAGAGGGTCGGGTTGCCGTCCGGGTCGGCACCGCCGGTTCGCGCGGCGACCTCGATGTTCTTGATCAGCTTCGCGAAGAGCTTGCCGCGCTTGGCGTCGATCACGGCCTTCTTGTGCTTCGTCGTAGCCCATTTAGAGTGGCCGGACATCCGCCTGTCTCCTTCGCGTAACCAAATTCCTTACGAACGCCTGCGATCCTACCGGGATCACGGGGTGTGGCTGCGCCGGGACTCCGGCGGGTTCCGGGCGCGGGACGCGGGGCCGGGTGGGGCGGCGCGGGAGCGGGGCGGTCAGCTCGCGCGGACCATGCTGACGAACAGCTCGTGCACGCGGTGGTCGCCGGTCAGCTCCGGGTGGAAGGAGGTGGCCAGTACGTTGCCCTGGCGGACGGCGACGGTGTGTCCCTCGTGGACGGCGAGCACCTCGACGGACGCGCCGACCGACTCGACCCACGGGGCGCGGATGAACACGCCGTCCACCGGGTCGCCCGCGACGCCCTGCATCTCGACCGCGGCTTCGAAGGACTCGTTCTGCCGACCGAAGGCGTTGCGGCGCACGGTCATGTCGATGCCGCCGACGCTCTCCTGGTCGTCCCGGCCGTCCAGGATCTTGTCCGCCAGCATGATCATGCCGGCGCAGGTGCCGTAGACCGGCATCCCCGCGCGCACCCGCGCGCGCAGCGGTTCGAGCAGCCCGAAGACCACCGCGAGCTTGGACATCGTGGTGGACTCACCGCCCGGTATGACCAGGGCGTCGACCTCGGCGAGCTCTTCGGGGCGACGCACCGGCCGGGCCACCGCGCCGGCGGCGGCCTGGGCGATCAGGTGCTCGCGTACGTCGCCCTGGAGGGCGAGGACGCCGATGGTGGGGGTGTCGGTGGACACGGGGTGGAACCTCGCAAGGGGATGTGGCCGGGCGCCGGGCCGCGGCCGGGGACTGCTGGCGGGGTGGGCGGCGCGTCCCGGGGCGGGCCCGAGCGGCTCCGCCCGGTGTGCGGCGGGGCGGCCCCGCACCGGGCGGGGCCGCACTGCCGCGCCGACCAGGGCCGGACTACCAGCCGCGGTTGGCGTAGCGCTCGGCCTCGGGGAGGGTGTCGCAGTTGATGCCGACCATGGCCTCACCCAGGTTGCGCGAGACGTCGGCGATGACCTTGGGGTCGTCGTAGAAGGTGGTGGCCTTCACGATGGCGGCGGCGCGCTTGGCCGGGTCGCCGGACTTGAAGATGCCGGAGCCGACGAAGACGCCCTCGGCGCCGAGCTGGCGCATCAGCGCGGCGTCGGCGGGGGTGGCCACACCGCCGGCGGAGAACAGCACGACCGGCAGCTTGCCGAGCTCGGCGACCTCCTTGACCAGCTCGTACGGGGCGCGCAGCTCCTTGGCCGCGGCGAACAGCTCGTTGTGGTCGAGGGCGCGCAGCCGGCCGATCTCGTTCTTGATCTGACGCAGGTGGCGGACGGCCTCCACGACGTTGCCGGTGCCGGCCTCGCCCTTGGAGCGGATCATCGCCGCGCCCTCGGCGATGCGGCGCAGCGCCTCGCCCAGGTTGGTCGCGCCGCAGACGAAGGGGGTGGTGAAGGCCCACTTGTCGCTGTGGTTGACCTCGTCGGCGGGGGTGAGGACCTCGGACTCGTCGATGTAGTCGACGCCGAGCGATTGGAGCACCTGGGCCTCGACGAAGTGGCCGATGCGGGACTTGGCCATGACGGGGATGGAGACCGCGTTGATGATGCCGTCGATCATGTCGGGGTCGGACATCCGGGCGACGCCGCCGTCCTTGCGGATGTCGGCGGGAACCCGCTCCAGGGCCATGACCGCGACGGCGCCGGCGTCCTCAGCGATCTTCGCTTCCTCGGGCGTGACGACGTCCATGATCACGCCGCCCTTGAGCTGCTCGGCCATGCCGCGCTTGACGCGGGCGGTGCCGGTCTCGGGGTGCTGGGAAGCGGTTTCAGGCGTGCTGGGGGACGTGCTCGACACGGTGTGACCTCACTCGATGCGAATGGTGCGATGGACCCATCGTAGGCCCGTTCGAAACCCGATCCGGTAGATACCTCCGGTCCAGGTACGGGCCGATACTGCTACACCTCTGACAAAACCCGCTGGTGGCCTGGGTGGGCAAGGGCCAATTCCAGGCCGGTGGCTCGTGGCCGTACGGGCCGTCACGGCGCAGGGCCGGTGCGCGGCGCACGGCGCGCGGGCCCCGCGGCCCGTTACGGCACCGGGTCGGCGAGGGCGGTCGGAGGTTCGTCGTCCATCTCGAAGGCGAGCGGGAAGGGCGCGTGCCCCGCGAGCCGGAACCAGCGGACCTTGCGGTGCCGGCGCAGGGCGCGGGCCGCCCGTACCGCGTCGTTGTGGAACCGCCTGGCCATCGGCACCCGGCGGACCGCAGCGACCAGTTCGCCCAGCGCCGCTGCGCCGCCCGGCGCCTGCTGGACGGCCTCGACCTGGGCGGGTTCGGCGAAGACCGCGCGCAGCGCCTGGCTCAGTTCGCTCTCGGCCACCTCGCGGTGCTCCTCCTCCGCCTGCCTGGCGTGCTGCGCCGCCTGGTAGAGCACGAGGGAGGCGGCCGGGTCGAGCAGGCTTGAGGTGGCCATTTCCTGGGCGACCGAGGCGCGCCGCAGCAGTTGCGCGTCGAGCGCGGCGCGGGTGGCGTCCAGCCGGGTGTGCAGTCGGTCCAGGCGCCCCGCGGTCCACAGCAGATATCCGGCGATGGCGAGGAGAACGACCGCGATCCAGATCAAAGTGGTCACGCCGGGTCACGGTACCGGTTTCCGGCCACCGCCCCCGCCACTGTCCGCGGCCCCGACCGCACCCCGGCCACGGCCCGGGAGACCGTCCCCCACCTGGGACTTGGGCTACTCCCGGCTCAGCCCGAAGCGGAACCGGGGTGCCGACCGCTCGTCGGTGGCGACCGACGCGGCGCCCGCGGTGACCGTTTCGTACACGGCCAGGATGTCCGCGCCCACCGTCGACCAGTCGAAGCGGCGCACGTGCCGGGAGCCGCGGGTGCGCAGTTCGGCGCGGCGCTGCGGGTCGGCGATGAGCCGCACCGCGGCCTCGGCCAGCGCGTCCGCGTCCTCGTTGCGGAAGAGTTCGCCCGCCTCGCCCCGGTCGAGCACCTGGGCGAAGGCGTCCAGATCGCTGGCGAGCACCGGGGCGCCGGCCGACATCGCCTCGACGAGGATGATGCCGAAGCTCTCGCCGCCGGTGTTGGGCGCCACGTACAGGTCGACGCTGCGCAGCAGTCGCGCCTTGTCCTCGTCGCTGACCATGCCGAGGAAGGTGACCTGCTCGCGGACGGCGGCCGGCAGGTCGGCGACGGCCTCCTCGGTGTCACCGCGGCCTGCGACCAGCAGCCGGGTCTCGGGGTGGGCGGCCAGGATCTGTGGCAGCGCCTGCATCAGCACCGGCAGCCCCTTGCGGGGTTCGTCGATGCGGCCGATGAAGCCGATGGTGTGGCCGCCGGTGCCGGTGCCCGTCGCCGACGCCCCGCCGCGCCAGTCGTCCCAGGGCTCGGCCCGCTCGAAGAAGTCCACGTCGACCCCGTTGGGGATGACGACGGCGTCCCCGCCCAGGTGCTCCACCAGGGTGCGCCTGGCGTACTCGCTCACCGCGATCCGCGCGCTGATCTTCTCCAGCGCGGCTTGCAGGATCGGGTACGCGGCGATCATCGCCCGGGAGCGCGGGTTGGAGGTGTGGAAGGTGGCCACGATCGGTCCCTGGGCGGCCCAGCAGGCCAGCAGGCCGAGCGAGGGCGAGGTCGGCTCGTGGATGTGGATCACGTCGAAGTCGCCCTCGTGCAGCCAGCGGCGGACCCGGGCGGCGGAGAGGAAGCCGAAGTTGAGCCGGGCGACGGAGCCGTTGTAGGGCACGGGGACCGCCCGCCCGGCGGAGACCGCGTACGGCGGCAGCGGCGTGTCCTCGTCCGCGGGGGCGAGCACCGAGACCTCGTGGCCGCTGCGGATGAGGTGTTCGGCCAGGTCACGGATGTGGAATTGCACGCCTCCGGGAACGTCCCACGAATACGGGCAGACGATCCCGATCCTCACCTGGGCTCCGTTTCGCGGCTGCTGTCGGGGGTGGGGCCGGCGCTGGTTTCCGGGCCGGCGGCGTCGGCGCCGCTGTCGTCGGCACGGGTTTCACGGCCGTCCGCGGGGCCGGATTCCGGGTCGGACCCAACGGGCTCGGCAGGCTCAGCGAGTCCAACGGTCTCAGCGAGCTCAGCGGACTCGGCGCCGCCGCGGCTCTGCGCCCCGTCTCCCGGGCGCGGCACGAGGTCGCTCAGCCACAGGCGTTGCAGCATGTGCCAGTCGTACGGGTGGTCGGCGATGCCGCCGGCGAAGACGTCGGCCAGCCGCTGGGTCATCACCGCGGTGCGCTCGGCGCGGGTGCCCTCGCCCGGGTCGTCGATCGGCGGGTGCACCTGGCCCTGCATGATCGGCGACCGGTCGTACCAGAGGGTGACCGGCAGCAGCAGCGCACCGGTGCGCACGGCCAGCGACGCGGGTCCGCCGGGCATCTTCGTGGTCTCGCCGAAGAAGGCCACCTCGACGCCGGTGTCCGACAGGTCGCGGTCGGCGACCAGGCAGACCAGGCCGCCGGCGCGCAGCCGCCGGGCCAGCGAGCCGAACGCGCTGCCCCCGGTGTGCGGCAGCACCTCCATGCCCAGGCCCTCGCGGTAGGCGACGAACCGGTCGTAGAGCGAGGCGGGCTCAAGCCGCTCCATGACGGTGGTGAACGGGACCCCGAGCGCGGTGGTGACCCAGGCGCCGGCGAGGTCGTAGTTGGCCATGTGGGGCAGGGCGAGGACCACGCCGCGCCCGCTGGCCAGGCCGTCGGTCAGATGGTGCGCGTCGGCGGGGGCGAAGCCGCCGCGGATGCGGTCCTTGCTCCAGGCCGGCAGCCGGAAGGACTCCAGCCAGTAGCGGGTGTACGAGCGCAGGCCGAGCCGGGAGAGCGCGGCCAGGCGGGCGGCGGACGCCTGTGGCACCACGCGCGCGAGGTTGGCCTCCAGTTGGCGGACGCCGCTGCCGCGGCGGCGCCAGACGGCGTCGGCCGCGTGCCGGCCGGCGCGGGTGACGAGCGGCTCGGGCAGCGCCTTCAGCGCGCTCCAGCCGGCTCCGTACGCCGCGTCGGTCAGCCGCTCCCTCACGCCTGCTCGCCTCCTCGGCGCACCGTGGTGCCGGCCCCGGCGGGCGCCTCGGCCTCGGCGGCTGCCGCGTCGGCCTCGTACGCCTCCCGGCGCACCGTGACCACCCGCTGCACCAGGGTGACCAGGCTGCCCACGGCCACCGCCCACAGCGCGATCGGCAGCAGGATGTCGATGTGCGGCACACCGAACTTGTGCAGTCCGGAGAAGCCGCAGGCGACCAGCGAGATGACCAGCCGCTCGGCGCGCTCGACCAGCCCGTTGACGTTCACCGGCAGGCCGATGGACTCGCCGCGGGCCTTGGTGTACGACACGACCTGGCCGCTGGCCAGGCAGAAGATGGTCACCGCGCACAGCGTGATGCTGTCGCCGCCGCCCGCGTACCACAGGGCGAGACCGCCGAAGATGGCCCCGTCGGCGACCCGGTCGAGCGTGGAGTCCAAGAAGGCGCCCCAGCGGCTGGAGCGGCCGAGCTGGCGCGCCATGTTGCCGTCGACCAGGTC
Organism: Streptomyces sp. HSW2009; assembly: GCF_040240285.1. NCBI lineage: Bacteria > Bacillati > Actinomycetota > Actinomycetes > Kitasatosporales > Streptomycetaceae > Streptomyces > Streptomyces sp. HSW2009. The sequence goes on from NZ_JBEHZD010000108.1 coordinate 16,080, forward strand.
GGAGAAGACGAACAGGGTGATGACCACCGTGCCCCAGAAGAACTCCCCCTGCGGGTAGAAGACCAGCGCGCCGGCCATGACCCCACCGGTTCCGATGAGGGTCACGGCGTCGGGGCTGACCCCGAGCCGGATGAGCAGGGCGGCGAACGGCGTGAGAACACGCGTGAAGAACGCACGCGCGTACTTGTTCAGCATGGCCTTCCCGAAGGGTCGTAACGGGCCGGGTGGTCAGCGGGCCACCGGCTGGCCCATCGTAGTCACGGGTCACGGTGCGCCGCGCACGCACGGCAGCCGCCGACAGCGCGACGGCCCGCGGGCGGGGGTGCGGGTGGTGTGGGTGGGGCGTACAGGTGGGGTGGGTGGGGCTCGTGCAAGTGCGGTGGGTGGGGGCTGCGAGTGCGGCGGGCCGGGACTGCGTGTGTGGCGGGCGGGGGCTGTCAGCGCCGCCGGGCCGTCGGTGTCGCCGGGCCACCAGCGCCGCCGGGCCGTCGTACTGCCGGCCCCCGCCCCGCCCGCCGCCTTCACTGTGGCTGGGCCCCGCCCGTCGTGGTGACCGCCCGTAGCAGCGGCCGGCTCAGGGCGCTGGCCGCGAGCAGGCCCGCCAGGCCGAGGCCGATGGCGCCCGCCAGGAGCGCCGCTCCGCGCACGTCGAGCGTTGCCGAGCCGCCGGCCAGGGTCAGCGGGGCGGCGCAGAAGACGCCGGTGAGGACGGCGCCGCCGCCGAGGACGGCCACCGGCAGGACGGTCTCCACGCGCCGCGCCCGGTCCAGTACGGACAGCGGGGTGCCGGCCAGCCGGAGCAGGCGGTAGGTGCGGCGGCGGTCGAGTACGGCGGCGGCAGCGGTGATGCCCGCCGAGGCGGCGGCCACCACGAAGGTCGCACCGAGCACCAGCAGGATCGCCCGCCGGAAGTCGGCGGCGAACAGCCGGCCCGAGGCACCGACGTCGGGCCCGGTGACCGGGTACTGGCCGGGGACGAGACCGGTCAGCGCGGCCCGGGCCCGGTCCAGGTCGGCGCCGCCGCCCGACACGTCAACGGTGAGCTGGCGGCTACCACGGCCCCCGGCGGCGATCTCCGCGACCTCCGGGGTCTCGGTGACCTCGGTGGTGTCGGTGGCGCCGGTGGTGTCGGTGACGTCGGTGGTCCTGGTGACGGTGGTGACCTCAGTGACCTCGGCATCGGCCAGGGTGTCGGCATCGGCATCGGCATGACCGTCGCCAGCAGCCCCGGTCTCGACGTCGACGGAGTCAGCGGCGCCCGTGTGGGCAGGGCCGGCTGGACGGGCAGGGCTGGCCGTGTTGGTAGGGCTGCTGGTGCTGGCAGAGCTGGGAGGACCGGCCGTACCGGCAGGGCCGCCCGTGCCGACGACGGCCCGTACCCCCGCACGCTCCAACCGGTGCTCAGCCGCGGTGCTCACGGCGGCCAGCCGCGATGCGGGGACCGCGAGCGCGAGCCGGTCCGGCGGGCCGGGGGCCGCGTGGTCACCGACCGCCAGCAGGGCGAAGAACCCGGCGACGAAGCCGGCCAGGGTCAGCCCGGACACGGTGCGCCAGGCCGCCTTCGGGTCGTCGATCAGTCGCCGGCCGGCCAGCAGCCTCCCCCCGCCCCCGGCCCCCCCGGCGCCCGCGC
>NZ_JBEHZD010001080.1:0-911 GCF_040240285.1 Streptomyces sp. HSW2009
CGCCGCCCCCTCCCCCCCCCCCCCCCCCCCCCGGGCGGCCCCCCCCGCCCCCCCCACCCCCCACCCCCCCCCCCCCCCCAAACAAACCCCCCCCCCCCCCCCCCCCCCCCCCCCCACCGCGGGCCCCCCCCCCCCCCCCCGGGGGGGGCGCGGCCCCCCCCCCCACTCCGCCGTCGATCTCGATGACCTCGCCGGTGATGTACCGGGCGCGGTCGGAGACCAGGAAGGACACCAGGTCGGCGACCTCGTCGGCGCCGCCGTAGCGCTTCATCGGGATGGACTTCAGCGCCTGGGCGCGGATCTTCTCCGGCAGCGCCTCGGTCATGTCGGTCTCGATGAAGCCGGGCGCCACGACGTTGACCCGGATGCCGTAGCCGGCGACCTCCTTGGCCAGCGACTTGCTCATGCCCTGGATACCGGCCTTGGAGGCCGAGTAGTTGGACTGGGTGGCGTGGCCGTAGACCCCGGAGATCGAGGACATGTTGACGATGACGCCGGCCTTGGCCTTCATGTAGTCGAAGACCACCGAACGGCAGAAGTTGAACGTGCCGTTCAGGTTGGTGTCGATGACCGTCTGCCAGTCCTCCGGCGGCATCAGCACCATCGGGTTGTCCCGGACGATGCCCGCGGAGTTGACGAGGACGGTGACCGGGCCGAGGGCGGCCTTGGCGTCCTTGACGAACGCCTGCACCGCCTCGTAGTCGGACACGTCGCACGGCGCGTGGTAGACCTGCGCGCCCTTCTCGCGGATGAGCTTCTCGGTCTCGGCCGCCGCGTCGTTGCCGCTGCGGTAGCAGAACGCGATGTCGTAGCCGTCGGCGGCCAGTTGTACGGCGGTGGGGCGGGCCCGGGCCCGCGCGCCCCCCGGGGCCCACGCCCACGGGGGCGCGGGGGGGGGGCCCGGGGCGGGG
>NZ_JBEHZD010001081.1:0-907 GCF_040240285.1 Streptomyces sp. HSW2009
ATTCATACGCCGACCACCGAGATCACCCCAAGGAGAAGCGGCGGCAGCGTCTGATGTGTATAAGACACAGGCCGGCCCGCGGCGCGTCGGCCGGCGCACGGCGCCACGCAGCCGGACCCGACGGGGACCGCACCGCCAACCGGGCGAGGACCAGCCCGGTGAGGGCCGGGCGCGCGGCGGCGACCCGCCAGCGGCCCAGCGGCTCGGGGCGCAGGCACCGCGCGCTCAGCCGCTCCCACACGGCGAGCCCGCTGCGCGGCGCGGGTGGCCGGACGGGACGGGGCGCGGGGCCCGCCGGGACGCGGCAGGCGGCGTACGCGGCGAGGTGCGCACCGCCGCCGTCGGGGCGGGGTCGGCCGGTGGTCGGCGGCTGGACGGGCAGGCGGGTGGGCAGGGCCACCCGGTTCATGGACACAGAGGGACACCGGATTTCAGTGAGAGGACCGCAGCGGAAAGCAGCGCGGCGCACTCGGGCGACGCGCGACGGATCAGCGTTCGGGGTGACTCACTTGCGGTACAACGGCATGTCCTTGACCTGACGACAGTGGGCGCAAGGACGGTAACGGCGGCCGGCCGCACGGCTCCACCGATTTTCAGCCGCTGTCCGGGGCCGGCGGGCCAGCCACGCCGCGGCGGCCCGTACCCCCATGCCGCGCCGGCCCGTACCCCTGCCCGAACGTGTACCGCCCCCGGCCTGACCCCGTACCACCCGGCACCAGCGCCCGCCCGTACGGCGCTGCCCACCGCCCGCCCGGCGGACCTAGGTCTACGGCCCTCGGTCCGGGTCCGGCCGAGTCGGGGGGGGGGGGGGGCCGGCCCGCCGCCGGCCCGCGACCGGCCACACGCGTCGCGCCCACGCGGTAGCGGAGCAACACATGCAGCAATATCAAACCACCGCAACCCCCGC
>NZ_JBEHZD010001082.1:0-903 GCF_040240285.1 Streptomyces sp. HSW2009
AGCAAGCCGTCAATGTTTCAGCTACGGGGGTCTTACCCTCTACGCCGGGCCTTTCGCATGCCCTTCGCCTACATCAACGGTTTCTGACTCGCCCTGCCGCCGGCAGACGACAGAAGAGAGATCCCACAACCCCGCATGCGCAACCCCTGCCGGGTATCACACACATACGGTTTGGCCTCATCCAGTTTCGCTCGCCACTACTCCCGGAATCACGGTTGTTTTCTCTTCCTGCGGGTACTGAGATGTTTCACTTCCCCGCGTTCCCTCCACATACCCTATGTGTTCAGGTATGGGTGACAGCCCATGACGACTGCCGGGTTTCCCCATTCGGACACCCCCGGATCAAAGCTCGGTTGACAGCTCCCCGGGGCCTATCGCGGCCTCCCACGTCCTTCATCGGTTCCTGGTGCCAAGGCATCCACCGTGCGCCCTTAAAAACTTGGCCACAGATGCTCGCGTTCACTGTGCAGTTCTCAAACAACGACCAGCCACCCACCACCCCACCCCATACAGGACGAGTTCACTGGGACCGGATCCGAAGACACAAACCTCACGGCCGTACCCTCAGATACCCAACAACGTGCCCAACACCCTCGCCTACCCTGGATCGCTTTCCACGCCGAAGCAGTACTCACAACCAGACCAGAACAAGAGTGCCGAATAGTCAACGTTCCACCCATGAGCAACCAGCATCAGACACTCGCCGATGTACTGGCCCCTGAACCGAGCAAGCCCGGCTTAGAAGTGCTCCTTAGAAAGGAGGTGATCCAGCCGCACCTTCCGGTACGGCTACCTTGTTACGACTTCGTCCCAATCGCCAGTCCCACCTTCGACGACTCCCTCCCACAAGGGGTTGGGCCACCGGCTTCGGGTGTTACCGACTTTCGTGACGTGACGGGCGGT
>NZ_JBEHZD010001083.1:0-899 GCF_040240285.1 Streptomyces sp. HSW2009
GCGGCGGGGGGGGCGGGTTTTTGTTTATACGCCCCGGGGGGGGGGGGGCGCGCCCGGGGGGGGGGGGGGGTGGGCCGCCGAGACCGGTAGCAGGACAGCCGAGACCGCCACCGTCAGTGCCGCCCCCACAGCGGATCTGAAGGTCGTAGGTATCACGTCGTTCCCCTTGTCACCCCGGCCCGGGCGGGCCGGGAACGGAATCTTCGCACGAACTTCCGCTTTCTGGAGGGGATGTGAAAAAATTATGGATCAACAGCCAAATGAACAGTGCTGCGGCTTTCGCCCCACGAGGGGATCGGCGCTGGTCACAGGCGCGCTAAGGGGGTTGGCGCCCGCCCCGCGGCACACCCTCCCGGGTCCCGACCCAACGACGGCGCGGACGCCTTCACATCTTCCGCTATCCCCGCCCGGCCGGCCGCCGACTCCGCGACCGCGCCCGGCCCGGACACCTCCCACCGAGAGCCGCGGCCGAACTCCCCGGCCGAGCGCGTCCGGCCCGGCGCGCCCGCCACGGCCCCATCCGCCATCCGGCAGGCGCGGCAGGGCATACGGGACGGGTACGCACCCGACTGCCGCACCGGATGGCCGACATATCGGGAATTACCGATAAGACCGATCGGTCCGGTCGATGACGGCCGGTCACCACGCGCCCCGCCAGCGGGCGGGCCGCGCCACTCGGACGAGAAGGGGAAGCCATGTCCTCCAAACGCCGCCGCAAGAAGAAAGCCCGCCGCAAGAACCGGGCCAACCACGGCCGTCGGCCGCAGTCCTGACCGCGGTGGGGGGCCCGGGCCCCCCCCCCCCCCCCCCGGGGGCGGGGGCCCGCAGCGCGTACGAGCCCCGCTCCGGTACGCGCGCCTCAGCCGGCCGCTCCCGGTGTGCCCCGCCCGCGCTGCCGG
>NZ_JBEHZD010001084.1:0-897 GCF_040240285.1 Streptomyces sp. HSW2009
GTCCGATGCCGCCGGTGCCGCCGACCGGTAGCCCGTCGGTGCCGCCGGCCATGGTGCCGCCGCGTACGGCACCGGCTGCCGCGGTGGCGCCGGCCGTCGCCGTGGTGCCCGCGGTGCACGCCCCCGCCGCGCAGGTGCCCGTACCGCCCACCGGCGTCCGGCAGATGACGGCCCCACAGCTCCCCACCGGACAGGCGCCGGCGGCGGGCGCGGGGCGGACCACTGCCCGGCCGACCGCGGCGCCCGCGCAGACCGTGCCTGTGCGGACCGTGCCCGGCAACGCTGCCGGAGCCATCGGCGCCACCCAGCAGACCGCGGCGCCCGCGCCGACCGCGCCGGAGCACAGCCGGGCCGAGGCCCCGGCGGGCCCGACGGCTGCGGCAGCACCCGTACCCACCGCAGCACCCGTACCCACCGCAGCACCCGTACCCGCGGCAGCATCCGCGCCCGCCGGGCAGTCCGCGGCGGCGCCGGTCACCGCACCCGCGCAGCGCGCCCCGCAGCACCGGCCCGCCTCCCGGGCCGTCGGTGGGTTCGACTTCTTCGGTACGGCGGCGGCGCAGGAACCGCCCGCCGCGCTGGAGGACGACCTCGCGGACGTGGTGGGCGCGGAGGCCATCGCGGACCACGCGGCGCACGCGCAGGACGCCCCGGTCGCCCCCGAGGCAACCGAGGACGCGGCCGAGGGGCAGACCGTGGCCGACGGCGAGGGCGTCATCGACCTGACGGCGCACGACGAGACCGAACAGATCGACATGGCGGAACTCCGCGGCGCCATCTCGTAACGCCGCACCCGCACGCCGGGGCCCCCCCCCCCGCGCCCCCGGGCCGGGGGGGGGGGGGCGGGGGGGGCGGCCCCCCCGCGGCCCCCCCCGGGCCCGGGCCCCGGGTGGCCGC
>NZ_JBEHZD010001085.1:0-890 GCF_040240285.1 Streptomyces sp. HSW2009
GGGTGTGTCCGCCGATGCGCACCGGGTCGGCGCTGGCGACCCTGACCTCGGTGACCGGCGGGACCTCGCGGGCGGCCACCCGCGCCACTTCCTCCTGCACGAACTCGCCTACGCTGCGCAGGAGTTCACCACGCGCCTCGGTCTGCGCCGTACGGATACGGGCCAGCGTCTCCTGCTGCTCCCGCTGTCCCGCGTCAAGCATCTCCTGCCACTGCGTGTGCGCCTCGGTCAGCGCCGCCTGGATGCGCTGGTGTGCCTCGTCCTGCTCGCGCTGCTCCGCATCGAGCGTCCCGTGCCACTGCGCCTGGGCTTCGGTCAGCGCCGTCTGGATGCGGGCCAGCGCCTCTTCCTGCTCCTGCCGCCCCGTACCGATGGCCGACCGCCACTCGGCGTGCGCCTGCGCCAGCGCCTGGGCCACCGCCTCCCGCGAGCCGGCCTGCACCACGCTCATCGCCTCGGTCACGAGGCCGGCGGCGGTCTTCTCGGCGACCCGTTCCGCGGTCTCGGCCGCCGTGGCGCCGGCGGCCGTCTGGGCGGAGCGCACGATGCCCTCGGCGTCCGCCACGCGTCGTGCGGTGGCCGCATGGGCGACTTCGGCGGCGACGGTCTGCGCCGTCGACCGCATGGCCTGTTGGGCGTGGGGCGATCGGGCCAGGGCATCGGCATAGCGCACGACGGCCTCGCTCACGAGCGTCTCGGATATACGGCGGACGTCAGCCTCGGTGCTTTTGCGCATGGGGCGATCCTGCTGGTTCGCGGCGTGACCCCTCCCGTACGCCGGGCGCCGAGGGGCGTGCCGGCCGCGCCGGGCCCCGCCCCCCCCCCGGGGCCCCGGACGCCCCCCCGGCGGGGCGGGGGAATATGTTGTGTTGTCGCAGAGGGGGGGGGTG
>NZ_JBEHZD010001086.1:0-887 GCF_040240285.1 Streptomyces sp. HSW2009
CCCCCCCCCCCCCCCCCCCCCCCCCGCCGCCCGGCGGGGGGGCGGGTCTTTTTTAAACCCCCCCGGCCCCCCCGGGCCGCCCCCGGGGGGCCCCGGGTCCACGCCGGTCCCGAATACCTGGACGGAGCGGCCCCCGGGGCCGAACTCCCGGGCGGGGCAACGCCGCTGGCCGGCCCGCCGCAGGCGGAACCCTGGCCGCACCAGGCGCCGACAGCGCAGGGCGTTCCCGCTGCCCCCGCTGCCCCGCAGGTCCCCGCCGCCCCGGCAGGCCAGGGCGTCCCGCTGCCCCCGCCCGCCCCCGGTACGGAGGCAGCCGCAGCAGAAACGGTCGGTCGTCCCGCCGGGCAGGGCGCGCCGCAGGTGACGCCGGATCAGCCGGGCACCACGCCGGCCACCCCCGCGGCCGGGGCCGAACTGCCCGCACCGCGCACCCCCCAGTCGAACGCCCGCCCCGCGCGCCCGCGCCCGCGAGCGCCGCGGTACGAGGCGCCGCGCGTGGTGGGCCGTCCCCCGGTCGCCCACCCGCTGGCACCCCAGGCGCCGGGCGGCACCGGAACGCAGGACGGCACCGGAGCGCCGGGTGGCGGCTCGGCTGCCTCTGGTCCGACCGGTCCTGGGTCGGTGACCTCTGGCGCGGCGGCCCCTGGTGCGATCGCCGCCGGTTCGGTGTCCTCAGGTTCGGCCACTGCCGGTGCCGCGGCTCCCGGTTCGGGCGCGGCGCCGCAGTCCGCGGCTGGTGCTGCCGGCGCCGCCGGTGCGCAGCCGGGGCCCGTCACCGCCGGCCCGGCGCCGCAGGTCGCGGGCAGAAAAGGGGGGGGGGGGCCGAGCCCCCGAGACGGCCTCCGAGCGGGGGGGGCGGGGGGGGGGGGGGAAAAAAAGGGGGGGGG
>NZ_JBEHZD010001087.1:0-886 GCF_040240285.1 Streptomyces sp. HSW2009
CCGGCCCCCGCCGCCCCCCCCGCCGCCCGCGCCCCCGCGGCCGCGCCGCCCCCCCGCGGCGCGGGGGCCGCCGCCGGCCCCCGCGGTCGTTCAGCGGGGGCCCGGGTCCTCCGTGAGCTGGCTCGGCGACTGCGGCGGGGTGTCCGTGGTGGGGGCCGTGGTCGGCGGGTCCGTCGGCTCCGTCGGCGGGTCGGTCGGCTCCGTCGGGGGATCGGTCGGCTTGGTGGGCGGGTCGGTCGGCTTGGTCGGCGGATCGGTGGGCCGGGTCGGCGGCGGATCGCTCGGCCTGGTCGTCGGGGCGGTCGGCTCCGGGTCCGGGTCGGTGGGGCTGCCGGTGTCCGTGGGGGCGTCCGTGGTCGGCGTACCGCTGGTCGACGGGGTCTCGTCGGGGCTGCCGCTCGCGCCGGTGGACGAGGACGGGCGTGGGGCGTTCGGAGCGCCGGGCGCGGTGGCGCCGCCCGGCCGGCCGGTGTCGCCCGGGACGTTCCGGCTCGGCTCGTCGCCGGTCTCTTCCTCGTCCGGCGCCGGCTCCTCCTGGCGCAGAATGCTCTTCCGGGGCGCGACCCGGTCCGGATCGCCCTCGTCGCCCGAGGTCGCGCCCAGCGTGACGACGGCCCCGAGCACCGCGACGAGCAGCGCGCCCGCGCCCGCAGCCGCCAGGTTCCGCCGGGCCTTGACCACCAGCGGCAGCCGGCGCACCGAGGCCCGCCACCCGCCGGTGGCAGCCCCAGCGCCGGCCGCGCCCTTCGCGGCGCCGGCGCCGGCCCTGCCGGTGCCCGTCGCGCCGGTGTCTGATAGACATCTCCGAGCCCCCGAGACGGCCTCCGATGGGGGTTGGCGGGGTGGGGGGGGTAAAAATAGGGGGGGGGGGGGGGGGGGGGGGGGG
>NZ_JBEHZD010001088.1:0-883 GCF_040240285.1 Streptomyces sp. HSW2009
ACCTCGAACTCGGACCCGACCCCACCCTCACCACCGCCACCCAACACACCCTCCACCACCACACCACCAACAACACCGAGGCAGCCGAGTCCGCGGACGCGGCGGCGCCCGTTCTGGTGGCGGCGTTGAGTCGGAAGCAGCCCGAGGCGCAGGCGTTTGCCCAGGCGTTGGGGAAGCTGCATGTGCACGGCGTACGGGTGGACTGGACGGGCTGGTTCCCGACGAGCCCGCGGCCGGCGGCGGTGGAGCTGCCGACGTACGCCTTCCAGCACCAGCGGTTCTGGCTGGCGCCGGCGGAGGTCTCCGGGGCCGGTGCCGAGGGTGGGCACGATGCGGCCGAGGCTGAGCTGTGGGACGCCGTGGAGCGTGAGGACCTGGCAGCGTTGGCCCGTACGCTGGACTCTCCCGAGGACCAGCAGTCGATGCTCGGGGCCGTGCTTCCCACGCTGTCGGCGTGGCGGCGGGCCAACCGGGAGCAGTCGGTCATCGACTCCTGGCGCTACCAGGTCGTCTGGCCGCCGCTGACGGTCGAGCCGGCACCGACCGGGTTGACGGGGACCTGGCTGCTCGTGGTGCCCGACGGGTTCACTGACCACCCTGCCGTACACATCGCGGCGCAGGCTTTGGCCGAGCAGGGTGTCTCGGTGGTGCGGCAGGTCGTCGGTGCGGTGGAGTGTGAGCGAGACGAACTGGCCGATGCGCTAGCCGAGTTGGTGGCCGGTTCACCTCTTTCGGGTGTGGTGAGCCTGTTGGCGCTGGCGGAGGAACCGCATCCGGACTACCACGCCGTTTCGGTGGGGTTGGCTGGGACCACCGCGTTGATCCAAGCCCTCGGCGACACCGACATCAACGCACCCCTGTGGTGCCTCACCCAAGGCGCCAT
>NZ_JBEHZD010001089.1:0-883 GCF_040240285.1 Streptomyces sp. HSW2009
CTACCCGCCGCCCGTGGCCCGCCACCCGCCACCCGCCGCCCGTCGCCCGCCACCCGTCGCCCGTGGCCCGTGGCACGCCGGGCACAGCGCGCCGCCGGGCACAGTGCACCGGCCGGCAGGGGGAGGGGGAGGGGCTGGTGGGGGCTTGGGGTCGGGTGTGATCGGGCGGACTGAGTCCGGACAACAGGGGTACTCGACGCGCATGGACATCCAGGGCATGGCCTCCACGGGTGGTTCGGCCTCCGACGCGGTCGTCGAGCTCGCCGTGAAACGCGACTATCTGGTCGGCATCGCCCCCCTCGTGGCCGGGGTCGTCGTTGCCGCCGTATTGATCCTGGCCGTGGGGTACGGACTCCGCCGCCGGGACCGGGAACCGCCCCCGTCGCAGGAGCCGCAGCCGCGCTCCGGCGCCTGGGAGACGGAGGAGGAGTACCGCACCGGCCACGTCCCACCGGACCACGGCCCCGGCCACCAGGAAGGTGAGGCGGTCGGTTACATCAGGCAGTACCGCGAGCCGGACGAGGTGCCCCGGCGCGACGAGCGGCACCGGATGATGCCGTACGACTTCAAGGACTTCGGCAACGAGGGCACCAGACCGGCCCGCGAGGGCGAAGCGGCCGGCCGCCGCCGGCACCGGTAGCCCCGGGCGCCGGTAGCGGCAGGCACCGGTAGCCCCGGGCGCCGGTGGCCCCGGGGCGGGGCTACGCGGACGGGGTGCTCGGGCGAGTAGCGTTTGCGGGTGCCCGAAGAGAACGTCCCCGCGTGCCCGCACCACCCCGTCCAGCCCCCGGCCGCCGCCGCGCCGCACCCCACGAGCTAGCCGGGGGCCCACCCGGCCGCGCCACCGGGGGCGCGCCCGGCGGCGGGCCCGGCCGGTGGGGCG
>NZ_JBEHZD010000109.1:0-17568 GCF_040240285.1 Streptomyces sp. HSW2009
CCCCCCCCGCCCCCGCCCCCGCCCGCCCCCCCCCCCCCCCCCCCCCCCCCCCCCGGCCCCGGGGCGCCCCGCGCGCTCACGCGCGGGACGTGCCCCGTTCGTTCCTCCTGCGTCGCGCTACTTCTTGCGGCGACGGCCGCCCTTCTGGGCCTTGCGGCGCTCGGCGCGGGTCGTGCCGGCTCCCACGGGCGTCGACGAGGTGGTCTCGTTCGGCGAGTCGGTGGCGAAGTCGCCCTCGATCACACCGCCCTCGCCGTCCACCGTCGGGGCCGAGAAGTGCAGCCGGTCCGGGCGCTGCGGCGCGTCCAGCCCCTTGGCGTGGATCTCGGGCCGCGGCGCACCCGCGGGGACCTCGTCGCCCTTCTCCAGCGACGGCGCCGCGTCCTCCACCGGAACCTCCTCGACCTGCTGCTCCACCTGGACCTCCAGGTTGAACAGGTAGCCGACGGACTCCTCCTTGATGCCCTCCATCATGGCCGTGAACATGTCGAAGCCCTCCCGCTGGTACTCGACCAGCGGGTCCTTCTGGGCCATCGCGCGCAGGCCGATGCCCTCCTGGAGGTAGTCCATCTCGTAGAGGTGCTCGCGCCACTTGCGGTCGAGGACGGAGAGCACCACGCGGCGCTCAAGCTCACGCATGATGTCCGAGCCGAGCTGCTCCTCGCGCGCGGCGTACTGCGCGTGGACGTCGTCCTTGACGGCATCGGTGATGAACTCGGCGGTGAGCCCGGCGCGGTCGCCGCCCACCTCGTCCTCAAGCTCCTCGATGGTCACCTGCACCGGGTAGAGCTGCTTGAACGCGCCCCACAGCCGGTCCAGGTCCCACTCCTCGGCGAACCCCTCCACGGTCTCGGCCTGCACGTAGGCGTCGATCGTGTCGTCCATGAAGTGCACCACCTGCTCGTGCAGGTCCTCGCCCTCCAGGACGCGGCGGCGCTCGCCGTAGATGACCTCACGCTGCCGGTTGAGCACCTCGTCGTACTTCAGGACGTTCTTACGCGTCTCGAAGTTCTGCTGCTCGACCTGCGACTGCGCGGAGGCAATGGCGCGGGTGACCATCTTGTTCTCGATCGGTACGTCGTCGGGCACGTTGGCCATCGACATCACGCGCTCGACCATCTGGGCCTTGAACAGCCGCATCAGGTCGTCGCCGAGCGAGAGGTAGAAGCGGGACTCGCCGGGGTCGCCCTGACGGCCGGAACGACCACGGAGCTGGTTGTCGATACGTCGCGACTCGTGCCGCTCAGTGCCCAGCACGTACAGCCCGCCGAGGTCCTTGACCTCCTCGTGCTCCGCCTTGACCGCGGCCTTGGCGCGCTCCAGGGCGGCCGGCAGCGCGGCGGCCCACTCCTCGACGTGCTCGACCGGGTCCAGGCCCTTGCCGCGCAGCTCGTTCTCAGCCAGGTCGTCCGGGTTGCCGCCGAGCTGGATGTCGGTGCCACGGCCGGCCATGTTGGTCGCCACGGTGACCGCGCCCTTGCGCCCGGCCTGGGCGACGATCGTCGCCTCCCGGTCGTGCTGCTTGGCGTTGAGCACCTCGTGCCGCACCCCGCGCTTGGTGAGCTGCTGCGAGAGGTACTCGGACTTCTCCACCGAGGTCGTACCGACCAGGACCGGCTGGCCCTTCTCGTGCTTCTCGGCGATGTCCTCGACGACCGCGTCGAACTTCGCGGGCTCGGTGCGGTAGATCAGGTCGGCCTGGTCGATGCGGACCATCGGCCGGTTGGTCGGGATCGGGACGACACCGAGCTTGTAGATCTGGTGGAACTCGGCGGCCTCGGTCATCGCCGTACCGGTCATGCCCGACAGCGTGCCGTAGAGGCGGAAGAAGTTCTGGAGGGTGATCGTGGCGAGGGTCTGGTTCTCGTCCTTGATGTCCACCCCTTCCTTCGCCTCGATCGCCTGGTGCATGCCCTCGTTGTAGCGGCGGCCGGCGAGAATACGGCCCGTGTGCTCGTCGACGATCATGACTTCGCCGTCGATGACGACGTAGTCCTTGTCCTTCTTGAACAGTTCCTTCGCCTTGATGGCGTTGTTCAGGTAACCGACGAGCGGGGTGTTGACCGACTCGTAGAGGTTGTCGATGCCGAGCCAGTTCTCGACCTTGGTGACACCGGTGTCGTGGATGCCGACGGTCCGCTTCTTCTCGTCGACCTCGTAGTCGCCGGTCTCCTGCTGCGGGTTGCCGTTCTCGTCCCGCTTGAGCGGGTTGGCCGCCTCGCCGCGGTTCAGCCGCTTCACCAGCTTGGCGAAGTCGCCATACCACTTGGTCGCCTGGTCGGCGGGGCCGGAGATGATCAACGGCGTACGGGCCTCGTCCACGAGGATCGAGTCAACCTCGTCCACGATCGCGAAGTTGTGCCCGCGCTGCACCAGCTCGTCCTGCGACCACGCCATGTTGTCGCGCAGGTAGTCGAAGCCGAACTCGTTGTTGGTGCCGTACGTGATGTCGCAGTTGTACATCTCGCGGCGCTGCGCCGGCGTCATGTTGGCGAGGATGCAGCCGACGGACAGGCCGAGGAACTTGTGCACCCGGCCCATCAGCTCGGAGTCACGCTCGGCCAGGTAGTCGTTGACCGTGATCAGGTGCACGCCCTTGCCGGACAGGCCGTTCAGGTACGCGGGCAGCGTGCCGACGAGGGTCTTGCCCTCACCGGTCTTCATCTCGGCGACGTAGCCGTTGTGCAGCGCGGCGCCGCCCATGAGCTGGACGTCGTAGTGGCGCTGGCCGAGCACGCGCTTGGCAGCCTCGCGGACCGTGGCGAACGCCTCGGGCAGGAGGTCGTCAAGACTCTCCCCGTCCGCGTACCGCTCCTTGTACTCGTCCGTGAGAGCGCGCAGCTCTGCGTCGGAGAGGTTCAGGAAGTCCTCTTCGATGGAGTTGACCTGGCCCGCGATGCGGTGCAGCTTGCGCAGGATCTTGCCTTCGCCTGCACGCATGAGCTTGTTGAGGACGGACACGTAGGCTGGCTCCTTGCCGGTCGGACCTGGCACGGTTGGGGGTGCGCTAGCGCGGCATTATCGGGGGCCACGGGGCCTGCCGCAACGGCCATCGTAAGTCAGGACCAGCCCACCCCGGGAGGTCCGTCGGCACGAAGGCTCGCTATCGCCCGCTGTGTCAACGTCCGAACCCCGCGGAAGGTGCCTGGAGAACGCCCGGAAGGGCGGGCCCGCCTCCCCAGCCCCGACTACCATCCGTACGGCACTTTTCACCCACAGTACGGGACTTTCCACCGCATTCCCGTGCACTCCAGGCCGGGCCGCGCCACCCCACCCCTGCGCAGCGGCGCACCCTCGGCCCCGCGCTGTCCCCACCGCGCCCGTCCTGGGAGTACGCGTCCACGCGCGCGGGGGTTTGTCGGCTCCGGCTATGGGGCCCTGCCCACCCGTGGGTCGGTACGCGTCCGCGCGGGGGCTCTGGTCTCTCGGGGAATGGGCGTGTGGGGACGGGCTACGCGTCCCGCGGGGGCGGCTCTCCTCGTTCTCCAGGATCTCCAGCGCGAGGCAGTGGCCGCCCAGTGCTTACGCGCGCCCGCGCCACGCGCGAGGCGCCGCCGGCCCGAGGACTTGCGGCCGGCCCTCCCCGGACCGGCGACGCGCGCGGCGCTCCGCCCGACACGGACCCGGTGGGCCGGCACACGCGCCCCCCACCCTGATCTCCAGCCAACCAGCCAGCCGGCCCACCCGCCGCCCGCACCTCGCCGCACGACACGGACCACCCCCGCAGCCCGTGGCCTGCCGCCCGAGCCGCTTCCAGCGCGTCGCAGCAGGTGAGCGGGGGTACGGGCGCGCCGGCGTGGGCGCGGGCCGCGCGAAACGGTCGCGACAAATCCGTTTCCCTCGCCCCAGTCGAGCGACCAGAATCAGTTCATGGAGCCCGTCATACTCAGCACCGAGCGCCTCGTCCTGCGCCCCTTCGAGCCGGCCGATACGGACGCCGTCCTCGCCGCCTGTCAGGACCCCGACATCCCCCGGTGGACGAACGTGCCGTCGCCCTACACGCGCGAGCACGCGCACGACTTCGTGGCGTCGTCCTGCCCGAAGGGCTGGCGCGACGACGCCACGTACAACTTCGCCGTCACCACCAAGGACGGCGCGTTCGTCGGCGCCATCGGCCTGATCCGCCATGCGGCGGGCATCTCCAACCAGCAGGCAGAACTCGGCTACTGGACGGCCAAGGAGCAGCGCGGCCACGGCTACACCGCCGAGGCCGGCCGCCGCCTCGCGCACTGGGCCTTCGAGGAACTGGGCGTGGCGCGCCTGGAGTGGTACGCCGAGGTCGGCAACGAGGGCTCGCGCGCGGTGGCCCGCTCGATCGGCTTCCAGGTGGAAGGCGTCCTGCGCGCCCGCCTCGTCCACCAGGAGGTTCGCCGCGACGCCTGGCTCGGCGCCCTCCTCCCCACCGACCTCGGCCTCCCGGCCACCGCCGCGTACCTGCCGGGGCCCGAGCGCCCCTGACCCACCCCGCCAAGAGCGCCCGGGCCCTCGGGCCCGGCACAGCAGCCAGCCGCCCACGACCGGGCCGCCGCACCGCCGGCGCTGGTACGGGCCCGGGCCGGTCCGCCACTCCGGGCAGCGGCGGCCGGCCGGCGCCCACGAGACGCGGCCGCCCGGCCGCGCCGCTGCCCCAGCGCGCCAGCCGAAGCCGCTGGTCAAGGGCGTTGTCAGTGGCACCGTTTACTGTGGCCCGCATGACAACTCCCGTGTCAGCTAATCGCAGCACGCCACCCGCCGGCGCGCCGGCAGACCACGCCCGTCCCGAGTTCACCCTGTCCACCGACGAGGCCCGCCGCATAGCGCTGCGGGCCCAGGGGCTGCTCGGTGCGCGGGACCAGCGGTCGGGTGTGCGCGGTGTGCTGCGTTCGCTGGGAGCGGTCCAGTTGGACACGATCTCGGTGCTGGCCAGGTCACACGAACTGGTGCCGTACGCCCGGCTGGGCGCCGTCGGCCGCGACACGGTGGACTCGGCGTACTGGACCGAGACGCACAGCTTCGAGTACTGGTCGCACGCCGCCTGCATCCTGCCGATCGAGGAGTGGCCGCACTTCGCCTTCCGCCGCCGCGCCTACCGCGACCGCCCGCACTGGAACCAGGACCTGCCGGCGGGGGCGTACGAGCAGGTCATCGCCCAGTTGCGGGCCGAGGGGCCGCTCACCGCCAGCCAACTGGGCGGCGCCAAGAACGGCGGCGAGTGGTGGGACTGGTCAGCCGCCAAGATCGCCGTCGAACGCGCCCTGATGTACGGCGAGGTCGTCTGCACCGAGCGGCGCGGCTGGAAGCGGGTGTACGACCTGGCCGAGCGCGCCGTCCCCGAGTACCTGTTGCACGACGAGTTGCCGGACGCGGAGTGCCTGCGCCGGCTGGTCGCCCAGGCCGGCGTGGCGATGGGCGTGGCCACCCGCGCGGACCTCGCCGACTACCACCGGCTCAAGAACGAGCAGGTGAGCGCCGTCATAGCGGATACGGGACTGACGCCGGTCGAGGTCGTGGGCTGGGACAAGCCGGCCTGGGCCGACCCCGCCGCGCTCGCCGCCGAGTCCGCGGGGCGCCGGGAGCGCCACCGCACCACCCTGCTGTCCCCCTTCGACTCCCTGATCTGGGACCGCCCGCGCACCCAGCGGATCTTCGACTTCACCCACCGCCTTGAGGCGTACGTCCCCAAGCCCAAGCGGATACACGGCTATTTCGCGATGCCCCTCCTGGCCGGCGGCAAGCTGGTGGGCCGGGTCGACCCGGCCAGGGAGGGCAAGACCCTGGTGGCCCGACAGCTCTCCCTGCGCGGCCCGAAGGACGTACCCGCCATGGCCCGCGCGCTACGGGAGGCCGCCGGCTGGGTGGGCTGCGAGGAGATCCGCGTGGAACGGCTCAACCACCCCGAACTAGCAGCCCCACTCACCACGGCCCTCGCCTGACCAGCCCCCACCCGCACCCGCCTCTTCCACGCGCCCCCGAACCACAACCGCCAGACCATCAGGCCCGCCCCGACCAGCCAACTCGCGCTGCTCCAGACCTTCCTGATGCGCCATCACATAAGTACATCCGCCAGGGCCGGCATCCGGAAACCCATGGTCCACAGCCCACGACGGGGATCAATCACGCCCCGGGCAACCGTTACGGTCGACGCCACAGTCGGCATCGCGGGCGGACGCGGGGCCGGCAGCCCGAGCCCGACGGGGGCAGCCGGGGCAGCCGGCTCGGGCGGTCACCGAATTTCGAGGATCTTCTCGCGCATCGCGTACACCACGGCTTCCATCCGGGAGTGGAGTTGCAGCTTCTCCAGGATGTTGCGGACGTGGTTCTTGACCGTGTTCTCGCTGATGAAGAGTTCCTTGGCGATATCGCGGTTGTTCATGCCGGTCGCCACGAGCTTGAGCACCTCAAGTTCGCGGTCCGTCAACCGCGGCGCGGGCACCAGGCGACGCTCGTCGGTGCGCTGAATCATTGACTTGAACTCGGTCAGCAACTTCGACGCCATCGAGGGACTGATCTGCGACTGCCCGTCCGCCACGGCCCGGATCGCCGTCGCCACCTCATCGGTGGAGATCTCCTTGAGGAGGTACCCGGTGGCCCCCGCCTTGATCGCTTCGTAGAGGTCGGCTTCCTCGTCGCTGATCGTCAGCATGATGATCTTCGCGCTGGGGGCCACCTCCTTGATGGAGGTACACGCCTCGATCCCACCCCGCTTGGGCATGCGGACATCCATCAACACGATGTCGGGAAGCAGGTCGGCCGCCTTCTCCACGGCCTCCGCCCCGTCCCCGGCCTCGCCGATGACCTGGATGTCCTCCTCCTGCGCAAGAACGATCTCCAACCCCCGGCGGAAGAGCGCGTGATCGTCCACCACGAGGACCCGGATCGGCTCCTTGCGCGACTCGCCCCTGTCCGTTCCGACGTCGACGCGGTCACCGTCGTCATCGTCGGGCACGGGCCCGAAGCTGTCCGCCATCGTTCCTCCCCCATGAAGGCCGTGGCCTTGCGGTTGCACCTAGCTCTGCACGCCAACCAGTCCCCACCGAGCGCCGATTGACCACGCCGCCATGATTCCATGCCCGCGGGGTGGACCGGTGCTCCCGCTCTCCGCACGGTAGTGCCCCGGAGGCCCAATTCGACCCTCCCGGGGCACTCCCTACACCGTCGTATGAGACACGGTCGGAACCGCACCTCGTGGATCAATTCCAGTCAGCTCCGCCGGGCCGTCCGCATCGGCTCCACATCCGTACGGACCGCTTGCGGCCCACCCGGCAACCGCCGACCGGACCTGCGCTCGTCAGCCGGCGTCAGCCACCGAGCGCGCCCCCGGCACCGCCGGGCTCCTCCCCGACGAACGCCTCCGTCTTGAGGTGGATGACGCCGTAGTCATAGCCGTGCCGCCGGTAGACGACGCTCGGGTGGTTGGTGTCGGAGTCGACGAACAGGTAGAAGTCATGACCGACCAACTCCATCTCGTACAGGGCCTGGTCGAGCGTCATCGGCGCCGCAGCGTGCGTCTTCTCGCGGACGATGAGCGGGCCTTCGCCGCGCACTTCGAGGGAACCCATACGCGTGGTCGGCACGGTGTCCGCCCCACCGGCCTCGGCGCTCTCCCCCGTGCCATTGATGCGCGCGGCGTCCGGCACGGCCACGGCGACGTCGCTCGCCGGGATACGCCCGTTGCCCCGACGTGCGTGACGCTTGTCGTTCTGCTTGCGCAACCGCTGTTCCAGCTTGCCCGTGGCAAGGTCCAGCGCTGCGTACGGATCGGCCGCGGCGGCCTCCGCCCTGATCACCGGCCCCCGGGAGCGGAGCGTGATCTCCACTCGGTCGGAACGGTCGGCCTGGCGCGGGTTGTGTTCCTTGGACACCTCGACGTCGAGGCTGATCACCTTGCCGTCGAGCTTCTGGATCTTCTCCAGCTTCAGCTTCTCGGCCACGTGCTTGCGGAACCGCTCCGGCACCTCTGTCTTGCGGCCCTTCACGACGATGTCCACGCAGAACTCCGTTCCCGGATTGCTCCGTTGGCTGTTCGAAGCCATCCGTTTCGCACTGGGCCCAGGAGATTTCCGGGCCCCCGACTCGGCGGCTTTCACCTCCTTCTCCCCCGCCATTGGGATTTACACCCCACAGTGTTCACGTTTCCATGGAACACAGAAAAGCATGAAGCACGCTAAGCGGATATCAGCGCCATAGTGGCCCGTAGTCCTCACAACCGAACATAGCTCGATCGGCTCGAAGTCGGCACCCCCTACCGGCACGTACCTCCGTTCAGGTGCTTTTTCCCTGTTACTAGCTGCAACGACCCGGGTTTGCCGTCAGTTCCGATTCGCGCCAAACGCACTCTCCGAGGCAGCGACCACCGCGGCCCCGACCAACCCTCCAACCACACTCCCGCCCCCGCCATCGCAGGCCACACCCCGGACTCGGGCTCCGGCTCCGGCACCGCACGCCGCACGCCGAGCCCTGCCACGGGCCTCACCACAGCAGGCCGCGTTTTCGGCACCGCCCCCGGTACCGCCCCAGCGCGCCGCACTTCCGGCCTCGGCCCCGTACGCCGCACTCCGGGCCCCGGCCCCGGCACAGCAGGCCCCGTCTCCACCACCGGCACCGGTCTCACCACCGGACGCCGCACCCCGAGCCCCGGCTCCGGGCCCGCCACGGCAAGCCGCACTTTCAGCCCCGGCGTCGGCTCCGCACACCCCACACCCGGCCCGGGCCCCGCAGCACCGACAGGCCCCACCGGGCGCGGCCCCGAACTCCTCGTCACCAGCCGTCTCATCCGCACCTCCATCCCCGGCACCGCGTGCCACCTCCGCCGGCAACCCGGCGCACCGTCTCCAACGCTCCCGGGCCCCGGGCGACGCTGCCAGCACCACCGCTCCCTCCGCACCCGGCGAACCGGCCACCATCCGCCCCACCCGTCCGTCCTGCCGGGCCGACGCCTCTCGCGTCAGCACCCCGTGCACCGCGCGCACCCCGCCGCCCTCATCTCGCCCCACCGGGCACTCATCTCCGCCCCGGCAACGATCCCGATCGATCGTGCGCCCACGGCCCGAGCCCTCACCCACGTCCTGGGGCCCACCGCCCGAGCACCGCCCACGAGCGCCGGGCACGCATCGGTCGTCCCCTGGCCGCGCCCGTCGTGCGCCGCTCTCAGCAACAGCCGTCAAGGCACTCCCCGCGGAGTAGCCGTCCATGCGCTCCACGCACACCCCGCCGCGCCTCGGCACAACACCCTCACCTCTCCCGCCGACAGGTCCGGCTCTCACGAGTCCCCCACCACTCCCGCACCCCCGGCATCTCCCTCCCCTCCCCCACAAACACGCACCACCCGCCCCGCGCCCCCCACACCCACACCCACACCCACACCCACACCCACCGACGCGTACCCCCGACCGCCGGCCAGTCACACCGCCGCGCTCCCGACCGACGGCACCAGCAACATCACCAGAACCACCATCGCTGGCAGCACCGCCACCACTGCCACCACCACCGACGCCATCGCTCTCGCCACCACCTGCCCTAGCCGCTCCCACTCCCACCACACCCCGCACCACACGGGCCGCCTCAGCCAGCGAGGCCCCGGTCGTCATCAGGTCATCCACCAGCACCACGGAGCCACCGGCCAACAGCCGCTCCGCGCCCCGGGTCATCCGCAGCGCCCCAGCCATGTTGGCCCTCCGCTGCACGGCGCTCAGACCCGCCTGGTCAAGCACCGGGCGCTGCTGCCGCAGCACGGGCAGCGCCCGCGCCGGCACCCCCTGTCGCCGTAGTTCACGCGCCGCAGCCCGGGCGATCCGCACCATCGGGTCATGCCCACGCGCAGCCACCGCCCGCCGCGCGGAAGGCATCGGCACGAGCAACAGCGGCGCCTTCACCGCACCCGCCGCGACCAGCGCCGCAAGCCCCGTCCCCGCCTCAGCTATCCCGTACGCTCCCGGCCCCGCCCACTCCCCCACGCCCCCAGCCGTATCCACCCACGCACCGCGCGCACCCCTGCCACCACCTTCCGCACCCTCCACATCCACCGAGGCACGCCCCGCACACGCCCGCCGCCGGACGGCACCGCGTGCCACCTCCACCGACCGCCCAGCCCCAGAACCACGCACCACCAGCGCGCACACCGCCAGTGCCAGCGCCGTGCCCAACGGGCCCACCAGCCGTAACGCCCCCCGCTCCTTGTGCGCGAGCAGCGCTTCCCGGCACGCACCCGCATACGCCGCTGCCGCCCACACCGCAGGCAGCCCCGGCGGCAGCGGGCTCGGCCGCACCCGACGCGCACCCGCACCCAGCAGCGCCCGCTGACACCGTGCGCACAGCACCCGCCGAGGCGCCCCGCACCCCGCACAGTCCACCGGCAGGATCAGCCCCGCCGTCTCGCTCCACCATCCCCGCATGAGTCCACTGTCCCGCCACGTCCCCGGGCCCGCCACCCCTGTGGATAACTCTGCCGAGCCAATGCACCCACTCCCGCCCCAGACAGGAAAAGCACAGGTCAGAGCGGCGCACAACGGCTCACGAACACAACAGCCGGCCCCCACCTCACCACCGTGCCCGACACTGCGGAACACACCCTTCCGCCTCTGCCGCCCTCGCCACGGCCAACCCGACCCCGCTCCGCCAGCCCGCGGAACGGCAAAAGAACGAGGGCAGCCGCACCAGCGTGCGACCGCCCTCGTACCCGTACTCAATCTCCCCGGCCAGCACGCGCCCCGCCCACCGCCAGCAACCGGCCGACGCCGCCGGGCCGATCCGACCCCCACGCCAGCCACAGAAACCCACCAGCGACCCGCGGGAGGAGACGGAGTCCCGAGGTAACCCCGGTAGGCCCCACCCCCAAGCAGCCCCGGCAGGAACCGCCGCAAAACACCATCACCCCGGGTAGACCGGCGCCGTCCCCTCCTTGACCACCGTCTTCCAGTTCTCATTGGGCGGCAGCCGAACGATGCCGTCCGACGCCTCGGCGATCAGTGGCCGGTTCTCGTCCTCCGAAGCGGCAAGCTGCTGCACCTTGCCCGGCCCCGGCACCGTGGCGCTGTTCCCGGGCGAGCCATCCGTCTGTACGAAGCTCAGTTCCTGCACCCCACCGGACTCCGTGCCGGCCACCACCAACCGGCTGCCCCCGGCCCACGAGACGGCGTCCACGTCATTGAGCTGCGGCGCGAGCGCACGCAGACCCCTGATCGACAGCGTGGGGTCGGCCGGCGTCGTCGCGCGTTCGATGCGGCCCAACCACAGCGTCGTATGGCCGCGGCGCTCGATCAGCAGGGCGATCCGCGTACTGTCAGCGGCGACGCGCAGCGCTACGATCCGGCCACCGTCGAGCCCGGTGATGTTGACCTCTTCCGGCTCCCCCACCCCGCCGGCCAAGCGCACCAACCGCGGCTTGCTCGGGCTGCGATCCGCCACCCACAGGTCGCCCAAACCATCCCAACTCGGTACGGTCAACCCGCCTTCCCGGCCACCGGTGGCACTGCGCAACCGCGAATCCCCGCGCTCCACCCCGGGCTTGAGGTCCGCGACGTACAGGTCCCGCCCGTTGTGCGACACCCCGGCCGCAGTCCGCTCGTCACGCGCCACGGCCACCGAACCCAGGTCCGCGCCCTGTTCGCCGAACGGCCCGGGCACATGGACCGGATCGTCCCCGGCATTTTCGAGTTGGACCAGCCGGCGCTCCTGGTCGATGAAGTACTGGCTACCGGCCTCGCCATTGATCCGGTCCGGCGCGTACCCCTCAGCTTCCTCCCTGGTCAGACTGCACAACCCCGTGCCGTCGGCCTTTTCCAGCGTCACGCTGCCGACCTTGGACGACGAAAGGTCCTGCACGGTGAACAACAACTGCGCCGCCATCTCGTGACAGCGCAACTGGTCCACACCGGATGCGGCGTTGCTCAGTTGCAGGCGCAGCCCGTTCGAGTCGTCGAGCCGCAGATGACTGCTCTTCAGTTCGGTGCCGCTCGGGAACGACGTGCGAACCACCGGTTCGAGCCAGTTGGTGGGACCGCCCAGCAGCGACTTGACCGTCGAGGTCACCGGATCGATCCACCGTCGCAAATAGACGGGGTCGGCGACCAGTACGTCCTTGCCCACGGCAGACTTGCCGGTATCGGGACCCAATTCCGCGAAGTAGTACTTGTTGACGGGGCGATAAATGCGCTTGAAGTCCGATTCGCCCAGGACCAGCCCCGCTGGCAGCGAATCGATCCGCCATTGCGAACCCGACCTCGCCACGTGCAACCGTTCCTCATACGGCTTCTCGTCGGGCGCGTACGCGTGATTGGCATCGACCGTGGCGAGTTGCCGACCAGACAACACGACGTCATATCCCGTGCCCTCCGGATCGGACCTCCGCTCCACCCGCACCTTGGGCGCCTGGGCGAGCACGACCGTCTCCGCGGACGGGTTCCACCGATCATCCGCACGCCGCGTCAGATACTGCCGAGCCGTCTCGAATTCGGCCTCGTCGCTGGTGGTCGCCTCCAGGAAGCCGAGTACGAGGTCCAGCGGCTCCTCATCGTTCCCCGGACGCACCCCGTATACCCGTACGGGTGAATCTGCATCGGCGCGCGGTGTGGACCCCACCTGCCGTACGTCGCCACTGTCGGGCATCGACGCACAGCCGGCCAGCAGCACCACACCGACCGCCAGGACCACGCCGCTCCGCAGCCGCGAGGCGCCGGTACGGAGCCGACGCCCTCGACGCACAGGCGCGCCGCTGCCCTCCGGCGCGCCCCGACGATTCCGCGCGCCGGCAGTCCGCGGATTGAGGCCGATGAAGCCACCAAAGCGACCCGCGCTCTCGGGGCGTCGGTCGGAGCCAGCACCGGCATCAAGACCCGCACCCGGCCCGGTCGAGCCCTCCTCGACGCGCCCCGCGGGCCGGCGACCGTACGCCGTGTCCTCAGCACGCACGGCAGTGGCTCCCTCGATCGCAGGCCAGCATCACTCCGAAGTCCCTTCTCGATCCGTACCGGGACCCGCCCCACGCCCACGGCCACCCGCATCGCCCTCACCCGCAGGGCCGGCACCGCCGTTTCGCCCCGGCGATCCGGCACCACTGGCCCCACCACACCCACCACGGGCACCCCCCTCGCCCCGGCCGGCGTCCGTAGCCTCACCCGACACGCGCGGGCCCTTGCCGGACGACTCCGCCGTACCCGCCCCCGAGGCGGCACCGGGACGCTTCGCCGGCAGTACGGAGACGGTGGCCCCGGTCACCCGATGGGCGCCCGTGGATTCCCCGGTACGCGCACCCGTGGCGTCGGCCGCCCCGCGCGCGCCGGTGTCACCCGGCCCCGTCGCCCCGCCCTCGCCCCGCTCGACACCCCGGCCCTCACGCCGCTCAGCCCCGCCCTGCCCCTCACCAGCACCAGCAGGTTGCACCGCATCGCCAAGGCGCACACCACTGACAACGTGCGCCCCCGACCCCGCCCCACCAGCACCACCAGCCAACGTGCTGCTACCGGCGCGCTCCGCAGCCTTGGCCGCCCGCAACGCGCGCTTGCGCCGCGAGTCCTCCGGTTCGAGCGGTATGGGCGAGCCGCGCAACGCATCACCCGCCGCACGCGGGAGCGTGAGCCGGAACTGCGACCCGCCCCCCGGCTCGCCCCCCGCCTGGAGCCAGCCTCCGTGCAACCGCGCGTCCTCCTCCGCGATCGACAGGCCGAGCCCCGTACCGCCGGTGGTACGAGCACGCGCCGGGTCGGCCCGCCAGAAGCGGTTGAACACCCGCGTCGCCTCGCCCGGCTTCAGGCCGACCCCGTAGTCCCGTACGGCCACGGCCACCGCACCGCTCTTGGCCGCCAGCCGCACCACCACGTCCTTGCCCTCACCGTGCTCGACGGCGTTCACCACGAGGTTGCGCAGCACCCGCTCCACCCGGCGCGCGGCGGCCTCCGCGATCACCGGGCGGTGGGCGCCACGGATGATGATCTGGCTGCCCTTCCGCTCGGCCAGCGGCTCCGCCCCGTCCACCACGCGTTTGACCACGTCACGCAGGTCGATCGGCTCCGCCTCCAGCGCCGCGGCCCCCGCGTCGAACCGGCTGATCTCCAACAGGTCGGCGAGCAGCGACTCGAACCGGTCGAGCTGCCCACCCAACAGCTCAGCCGACCGTGCCGTGGCCGGATCGAACTCGTCCCGCGCCTCATAAATCACATCGGCAGCCATCCGTACGGTCGTCAGCGGCGTCCGCAGCTCATGCGAAACGTCCGATACGAACCGTCGCTGCATCCGCGACAGGTCCTCAAGCTGCTGGATCTTGACCTGGAGGTTGTGCGCCATCTTGTTGAACGCCTCGCCGAGACGCGCGATGTCGTCCTCGCCGGTGACCTTCATCCGCTCCTGGAGCAGCCCGGCCGCAAGCCGCTCGGAGATCCCGGCCGCCATCCGCACCGGGGTGACGACCTGCCGCACCACCAGCCACGCAATGGCCCCGAGCAGCACCACCACGAACACACCGGCGGTCGCGAGCGTGCCCTTCACCAGGCTCAGCGACTTCTCTTCCTGGGTGAACGGAAAGAGGTAGTAGAGCTGGTACGCCTCGCCGTTGATGTCGTTCAGCCGCTGGCCGATGACGAGCGCCGGCTCCCGCTTGTTCGAGGCGTCGTGCACGATGTTCGTGTACTGCTCGTGCGGGCCGGAATTCTGGTCGACCTGTTCCCGCAGGGTCTTGCTGATGCTCTCCTCGGGCTGAATCCCGCCCGAGGCGCGCGGCCCGCGCTTGCTGACCGTCCGCTCGCCTTCGGTCTCCGAGCTGAGCGCCACCACCGAGTAGACACCCTGACCACCACTGGCGAGCTGTTGCACCAGCGCGGTCAACCACGCTCCGGCGTCCCGGTTCCCCCGCGCGCCGCCCGTGCCCTCATCGCCACTACGCGCGTCATCGGCGCTCTCGGCCGCCTCCTCGGCCGCGGTGAACCCGCCGACCGCCTGGCTCTGCGCAGCGTGCCGCTTGGCATCCAGCAGCCCGTTGCGCACCTGCCCGATGACCACGACGCCGAGGATGAGCACCACACCGAGCGACATCAGCAAGGTGGTGGCAACCACCCGGAGCTGGATGTTCCGCCGGTAGAGCCGCGCAGCCGGCAGCAGCGGCCGTCGCACCCACCGTACGAACAGACGCAGAACGGGGTGCACCGGCGCCCCGGAAGCCCCGTCGGGCAACAGGTTGCCGCCCCGCCAGAGCCGCCCGAACAGCGATATGTCGCTCCCCGCAGCCGCGGGACGCCCCGCACCACGCCCGTCGGTCGGGCCCCCCGCTGGGGGGGCGCCCGGCCCCGCGGGCTCCGGAGCAGCCCCACTTTCCGTCATCTCAGCTCGGCCCGGCCTTGTAACCCACCCCGCGTACGGTCACGACGATCTCCGGCCGCTCCGGGTCCTTCTCGACCTTCGAGCGCAACCGCTGCACGTGCACGTTCACCAGTCGGGTGTCCGCAGCGTGCCGGTATCCCCAGACCTGCTCAAGCAGCACCTCTCGGGTGAATACCTGCCAGGGCTTACGGGCCAACGCCACGAGCAAATCGAATTCCAGCGGGGTCAGGGCGATCGACTGCCCCTCCCGCTTCACCGAATGCCCCGCCACATCGATCACCAGATCACCGATGACCAACTGCTCGGGCACCGGTTCCTCGGACCGCCGCAGCCGCGCCCTTATCCGCGCGACCAGTTCCTTGGGCTTGAACGGCTTGACGATGTAGTCGTCCGCCCCCGACTCAAGTCCGACCACCACATCTACGGTGTCGCTCTTGGCCGTGAGCATCACGATCGGCACCCCGGACTCGGCCCGGATCAACCGGCACACCTCAATGCCGTCCCGCCCGGGCAACATCAAATCGAGCAGCACCAGATCAGGCTTGGTCTCACGAAACGCAGCAAGTGCTTTGTCCCCATCGGAAACGAACGACGGTTCAAAGCCTTCGCCGCGCAGCACAATGCCAAGCATTTCTGCCAGTGCGGTGTCGTCGTCGACGACAAGGACGCGTCCCTTCATGGCGACATCATCCCATTGTCGGACCCGGTGGCTAGACGTGGGCGATCACTCGTTCGCAGCATGTCCCGCCTCCGCCGAGCTCCGCCCGGACCGAGCCGCCGACACATCACCATCCGCAGGCGGCCCGAACCACCCGCCCACACCCCCATCAGGCGCCCCAGCCGCCGCAGCTAAGCCCGCCCGCACAGCTCAGCGAGCCCCACTGACGTCACAGGCGACACCACGCCCCCTTCCGTCACGATCGCCGTCACCAGATCGGGCGGCGTCACATCAAAGGCAGGGTTGTACGCGGACGTCCCCGCGGGCGCGATGGGTACACGTACGGGGCCCTCATCGCCGGGGCCCGAGGCGTGCGGAAGGGCGATCTCCGTCACCTCGTACCCGGGCCGCTGCTCGATCTCGATGGCCGCGCCATGGGGCGTCGCCAGGTCGACGGTGGTGGCCGGCGCCACCACGATGAACGGCACGTGGTGATAGCGGGCGAGCACGGCCAGCGGGTAGCTGCCCACCTTGTTCGCCACCGACCCGTCCGCGGCGATCCGATCCGCCCCGATCAGCACGGCGTCCACCTCACCCGCGGCGAACAGCGAACCTGCCGCATTGTCGCTGAGCAACGTGTACGGCATGCCGGCGCGCGCCGCTTCGTACGTCGTGAGCCGTGCCCCTTGGAGCAATGGCCGCGTCTCGTCGACCCACAGCCTGCGCAGCCGACCACTCCGGTGCGCCGCCATCGCCACGGCCAGCGCCGTCCCGGCGCCACCGGCCACCAACGCACCGGTGTTGCAGTGGGTGAGCGCCCGATAGCCCTCGCCAGGCAAAAGTTCTTCCAGCAGGGCAAGGCCGTGCGCGGCCATCCGCGTGCTGGCCTCGGCGTCCTCCCGGTGCACCGCCCGCGCCTCGCCCAATGCGACTGCGGCAGCCTGCTCCCGGCCAACTCCGCCGGCTACGGCTGTCTGATGAGCGCGAGCAGCCCGCCGTACGCCGTACGCCAGGTTGACCGCGGTCGGCCGGGCCTCGGCCAGCAACTTGGCGGCCTCGGCGACATCGTCCCCGCGGCTGGCGGCCAGGGCGACCCCGTAGGCCCCGGCGATACCGAGCGCGGGAGCGCCTCGTACGGCGAGCGTACGAATGGCGTCGACGAGGGCGGGGACATCCGAACACACCCTCTGCACTTCCTCGGCGGGCAACCGCCGCTGGTCCAACAGGACCACTGCGGGCCCCGCCGCCAGCTCCTCCCAGCGCACCGTCTGCACGCCCTGCGGCACGAAGTTCTCCGACGACTCTGGCGATTCCGCACACTGATCGGCCATCTGCCCAGTGTGCCGCCTCCGGCACCGACTCCAGAAGGGCCACTATCCGCCCATGTCGGATGGCTTCCCTCGCACGCACAGCTCAGGACATACGATGCGGCCCGCTTCTCTCATACAAAAAAGGGGGGGGCTTGGCAGGGAAATCCACCCCTACCAAGCCCCCCCCACAACGCATAGAAGCCCCGTTACGAACCATGTCCGTAACGAGGCTTCTATCAAAAGGAGTTCGGCGGCGTCCTACTCTCCCACAGGGTCCCCCCTGCAGTACCATCGGCGCTGAAAGGCTTAGCTTCC
>NZ_JBEHZD010001090.1:0-875 GCF_040240285.1 Streptomyces sp. HSW2009
CCCCCCCCCCCCCCGGCGGGGCGGCCGGGGGGGGGGCGGCCGGGCGGCCGGGGGGGGGGGGGGGCGCGGGGCGGGGGGGGGGGGGGGGCCCCCCGGGGGGGGGGGGCCCCCCCCCCGGCCGCGGGGCCGGCGTGGCCACCGGTGCGGGGGCAGGCGCCGGCTGGGCGGCCGGTGCGGCGGCGAGTTCGGCGGTGAGGAAGGCCGCGAACTCCCTGACGTTCGGGTACTGGTAGATCTTCGTCGTGCTCACCGAGGTGCCGAACTCGGAGTTGACGGCGCGCACCCACTCCACGCCGACGACCGAGTCGAGACCGAGCTCGGTGAAGCTGCGGTCCGCGTCGATCTCATCGACCTCCACGAACAACTCGCGCGCCAGGCTCTCCTGCAACGCCTCAAGCAACCCTTCCGGCGCACCCTCAGCAGCCGGTCGCGCGGCCGGGGCCGGGGCGACAGGTGTGACGGGGACGGCCGGCGCGGTGGCCGGCGGGGTCACCCGTGCGACCTCGGGCGCGGCCGGCGCGGGGGCCGGTCGGGTGGCCTGCTGGGCTGCCGGTGCGGGCGCCGTGCCGGTCAGCGGGCGCAGGGTGACCCGCGGTTCGACGGCGAAGGTGGCCGCGTCCGTACGGGCCATGTCGGCGGCCATCTCGGCCACCGGGCGCAGGGTCACCGAGCCGGCCTGCGCTCCGGCTTGGCCTGCCGGCGCTGCCGGTCCCGCCGGCAGGGTGGTCGGTACGGGGCGGGGTCCGGCCGCCGACTGTGCCGCCGGGCGGGCCGGTGTGGCGGGAGCCACCGGCCGGTTGCTAGCGGGCGCGACGGGCGCGGGTCGGCTGGCAGCCGGGGCCGAGGCGGGGGCCGGCGCTGCGGCCGGCGCGGGC
>NZ_JBEHZD010001091.1:0-861 GCF_040240285.1 Streptomyces sp. HSW2009
CAGCTCGCGCCCTGCGACCAGCGCCGAGCCGAAGAGCAGCGCGCCCAGCATCACGAACGGGGCGGCCGTGCCCGCGAGGCCGGCCAGTGCGCCGGCGCCGGCCGGGGCCGCGGCCTGGCCGAGCCGGTTGCCGGTCAGCCGGAGCGCCAGCGCGGTGCCGTGCGCGCCTTCGGGCGCGGCCTGCACCACCGTGGACATCGACAGCGGCTGCCCCACGCCGAGCGCGAACCCGAGCACGGCGAGCACCACCGCCAGCGCCCACACCGGCATCGGGATCGCAATGCCCGCGCACAGCAGCGCCGCCGCCAGACAGGTCGCGGCCATCAGCGCGGTACGGCCGACCAGCCGGATCATCGGGGTCATCACTAGCCGGCAGGCGATGGAGGCCGCGGCCCGCAGGCTGAGCAGCAGGCCGACGGTGGACGGGGCGATGCCGCGGTCTTCGCCGAGCACCGGCAGGTAGGCGGTGAGGACGTCGGTCGTGGAGAGCACGGCGAGGCTGATGAAGATGCCGGGGGCCACGCCACGCGCGCGCAGGATCGCCCCCATCGGCGCCCTGCCGCGTGCCGCGCCGCGCCCGCCGCCGCCCCGTACGCCGCCCGCGGTCGCGCCCTCGATGCGCCACAGGCCGGCGAACGAACACCCCGCCACCGCAGCGGCCACCAGCAGCGCCGCCGCGCTGGTGGGCGCCAGTCGGGGGCGGGGGGGCGCGCCCCCCCCCCCCCCGGGGGCCCGGGCCCGGGGGGGGGCGCGGGCCGGGGGGCCCGGGGGGGGGGGGGGGGCGGCTCCGCCGGAGGCTCGTACGGCGGTGTCTGCGGGAACGGCTGGTCAGGGCCGTGTCGTCCGGGAGGGCCCGGCCTG
>NZ_JBEHZD010001092.1:0-856 GCF_040240285.1 Streptomyces sp. HSW2009
CGTCAGTTGTTTATAAGACACCGCCGAAAACCCCGCCCGGCGCGCCCGCCGGGCGCGGGCTCAGCGCGGGGCGAACGTGCGCAGTGCCGTCTGGCGGAGCTTGGTGCACTCCGGCTGTTCCCAGGCGTCCTTGGCGCAGGTGATCATGATGGCGTAGCCGCGGTGGGCGTCGACCTTGAAGCCGCGGTTGAGTACGCGCACCGGAACGCCCTGCTGCTTGCGCTCGAAGCTCCAATCGGCGACGGTCGGGTAGCCCTTCCAGTCGACCGGGTGGATGCCCAGGCTGCGGTAGCCGTTCATCGAGCGGGACGCGCCGGGCTCGGCGCCGCGCCACGCCTTTGCCGCGTCGGACAGCGGCTTGGTGTTGAAGTCGATCTGCACGCGCGGGAAGCCGCCCGTCGCGCTGTAGACGCCACCGCCGCTGTAGCCCGGGATGGGCCGCCGCTCCCAGCCCTTGGGCAGCGTCATGGCGAAGCGGAAGGTGTCGTCGGTGACCCGCTCGTACCCCTCGGGCACCCCCTGCTTCGGCTTCGGCTGCTGGTCCTTGGCGCCGCCGGACGGGCCGGTGGAGGTCGGCGCTTCGACGGGCGTGGCGTCGCCTTCGCCCTGGTCGTCGCCGGCCGGGGCGCCGGCGCCGCTCGACGCGGTGGGCCGGCCGCCGGCGCCCTCGTCCTTCGTGCCGTCGCCGTCGAGCGCGAGGGCGATGACGGTGCCGAGCACCGCGAGCAGCACGACCACCACGACGATCACCAGGGTGCGCTTGGGCACCACGTCGGTGATCGAGGCGCGCGGGGGGCCGCCCGACGCGGATGCCGTGGGCGCGGCGGGCCTGGTGGGCGCGGCGCCGCCGGGGACC
>NZ_JBEHZD010001093.1:0-853 GCF_040240285.1 Streptomyces sp. HSW2009
GGGGCCGCCCCCGGCGCCCCGCCCCCCCCCGCCGGCGCGTCCCCGCCCGCGCCCCGCGCGCGGCGGCCCGGGGCCGCGGCGGCCCCCGGGGGGGGGGCCCGCGCCGCGGCCACGGCCAAGGGCGCGGACGTCCGGGGCGTCGCGGACCGGGAGGCGATCCCGGCGCTCATCGCGGGAATGGCGCGGCCCGGCGATCTCGTTCTCACCATGGGCGCGGGCGACGTCACGGACCTCGGTCCGCGGATCGTGGCCCACCTGGAGAGCTGACCCACGGCCGGCCCGCGCCCCGCCCCGGCCGCGGGCCGGCGACACGCAGCAGACCGCATCCCCGAAAGGCGCGAGATGGCGTACGAGGTCGAGAAGTCCGACGAGCAGTGGCGCGCTGAGCTGTCGCCGGCGGAGTACCAGGTGCTTCGCCAGGCCGGCACCGAGCCCGCGTTCCGCGGCGAGTACACGGACACCGAGACGGCGGGGGTCTACTCCTGCCGGGCGTGTGAGGCCGAACTGTTCCGGTCCACGGAGAAGTTCGCCAGCCACTGCGGCTGGCCCAGCTTCTTCGACCCCAAGGACTCGTCAGCGGTTGAGCTGATCGAGGACCGCTCGCACGGCATGGTCCGTACGGAGGTGCGCTGCGCCCGCTGCGGCTCGCACCTGGGCCACGTCTTCGAGGGCGAGGGCTACCCGACCCCGACGGACCAGCGCTACTGCATCAACTCCATCTCGCTGCGGCTCCAGCCCACGACGGACTGAGCGGCCCGGCCGCGGGGGGGGGGGCCGGCCCCCCCCCGCGGCGGGGGGGGGGGGGGGGGGGCCGCCGCGCGCCCCCCCCCCCCCCCCCCCCCCCCCCCCCCCC
>NZ_JBEHZD010001094.1:0-852 GCF_040240285.1 Streptomyces sp. HSW2009
GTGGCCAGCGCCTTGCCCGGCACTATGAGCTTGCCGCGCCGGGCTCCGCTGCCGAGGAGCGCGTACGGCAGGTCGACGACGGCGGCGTCCACCAGCAGCAGCCAGTCGGCGGGCAGGCCGAGCGGGGTGATGCCGCCGTACTCCATGCCGCTTTCGCCGACCGCGGGCTCCCGGGCCGCGAACGACGCCTTGCGGGCGCCGAGTTCGCGGCGGACCACGCCGTTGACGTCCACCCGGGTGCTGGACGGCACCACGCAGGCGGCCAGGGTGGCGGTGCCGCCGCGCTTGCCGACGACGATGACGCAGTTCGCGGAGTGGTCGAGCAGCCAGGGCCCGTAGTGGGCTACCAGGCCCGCGGTGTCGGCGTGTGTCGGGTCGGTGTCCACGTACTGCACCTCGTCGGCGGGCACGGGCCCGCCCCAGGCACGCACCGCATCGGCAACGGGCGGGACCAACAGGTCAAGGCAGGCACGGGCGGGACGGACGTCGGCGAAGGCTTCCTGAGGCGTGCGCAAGGTCATGCGCGTCAAGCTAACAGCCCCGCCGCCAGCGGCAGATGACGCCTTCCGCGGCCACCGGCCCGCCCTCCCGACACGCCCGGGCCGGCCGGGCGGCCCCGTGGCAGGACGGCCAGCCGACCAGAAGACCGGAAGACCGGAAGACTAAACGTTCAAACGTTCAGCCAGCCCTCGCGAACTACGCCGTCTGAGCCCGATCGCCCTGGGAACCCGTACGAGCCGGGCCCGGCGCCCACCTCCCCGCCGGTCGTGCCGGGCCCGGCGCCTGGCGGGCGGGGCGCGCACCCGCGGCGTACGGCCGGGCCGAGGTGCGTGGCCCCGGTCGAGCTGGCAA
>NZ_JBEHZD010001095.1:0-842 GCF_040240285.1 Streptomyces sp. HSW2009
GCTGTTGGGGTTGTTACCAGTGGTGGTGGGGTGCGGGTTGATGGTGGTCGGGTGGTGTTCGTCTTTCCTGGTCAGGGTTCGCAGTGGGTGGGCATGGCGGTCGAACTCGCGGAGCAGTCCCCGGTCTTCCGGGAGCGGCTGACGGAGTGCGAGGAGGCGTTGCGCCCACTGGTGGGTTGGTCGGTGCTGGACGCGCTGCGCGGCGGCCTTGACGCGCCGGATCTGGAGCGGGTCGACGTGGTGCAGCCGGTGCTGTTCGCCGTGATGGTGTCGCTGGCGGCGCTCTGGCGTTCGCTGGGTGTGGAGCCCGCCGCCGTGGTGGGCCACTCCCAGGGCGAGATCGCCGCGGCCTGCGTGGCGGGCGCGCTGACGCTGGAGGACGCAGCGACCGTGGTGGCCCTGCGCAGCCGGGCGATCCTGCGCCTTTCAGGCCGGGGCGGGCTGGTGTCGGTGGCGCTGTCGGAGACCGAGGTCGAAGAGCGACTGGCACGCTGGGCGGGCCGGTTGAGCGTGGCGGCCATCAACGGCCCGGCTGCCGTGGTGGTCTCGGGCGACGCGGACGCGCTGGAAGAACTGCTTGCCGAGTGCGCCGGGGACGGCGTACGGGCCAAGGCCATCCCGGTCGACTACGCCTCGCACTCCGCCCATGTGGAGGACATCGAGAAGGAACTCCTGGACGTCCTCGCCGCGGTCACCCCGCGCGCGCCCCAGGTGCCGTTCTACTCGACCGTGACGGGCGAACTCATCGAGGACGCGGTCTTCGATGCGGCGTATTGGTATCGGAATTTGCGGGAGCCGGTGCGGTTTGAGTCGGTGGTGGGGTTGTTGGTGGGGTTGGGGTT
>NZ_JBEHZD010001096.1:0-809 GCF_040240285.1 Streptomyces sp. HSW2009
GGGGGGGGGGGGGGGGGCGCCCCCCCCCCGGCCCCCCCCCCCCCCCCCCCGCCCCCCGGGGGGGGGGGGGGGCCCCCCCCCCCCCCCCCCCCCCCACCGCTCCACCACCGATGACAGGCACAGCAGGGCGAGCGCGTCGTGCCGCGGGATGCTCCACTGGCTGGCGGCCGTGGTGTCGCGGTGGGTGACCAGGACGCATTCGGAGCCCTGCGGCAGTCCGAAGAAGGCGCGCTGCCGGCCGAGCCCGTACCGGCCGGCGGCCGAGTGCGCGAGCCAGCCGAGCGCCAGCCCGACGACCAGCGCGGCGGCCCCGGCGATCAGGTCGGAGCGCGCGTCGCCGGTCGCCAGCGCCAGGCCGATGGGGTGCCACGGCTGCGGGGTGTCAGTCATGGCCGCGCATCGTAGCCTCCGATCGGGTACGTGTTCGAGTCCCGTGCGGTGACCGGCGGCTGTCGTGGGGTGATGGGGACGGTCAGAGTGAAGGGGGCGATGGGGGATCGGGGTGGGGGCCGGCGGGGCGGCGGCGGGCGGGCTGCCGGCTGGTGTGGTGGTGGTCGCTGCGGCCCGTGTGACGGCTGGTGCAGTGACAGGTGCGGCGGCCGATGCGGTGGCGGGCGTTGCGGCCGGTGCGGCGGCCGTGCGACAGCCGATGTAGTGGCGGGTGCGACAGCCGGTGTGGTGGCGGGCGCGGCGGCCTGGTGGCGTGGGCCACATCGGAAGCTGAGGTTCCGTCGGCCCTGGCGTCCGGCAGTCGCGTTGGGGCGCTGGTCACACCCCGCGGGCCGGGCGCGGAGCGCGCCGAACCGGGC
>NZ_JBEHZD010001097.1:0-799 GCF_040240285.1 Streptomyces sp. HSW2009
GCACCGGCCGGTGCCACGGCGGGCGCGCCCTGGGGCGCACCGTCGGTCGCGGTGGGGCCAACGGGCTGTTGCTGCGCGTCGAGCGGCTGGCCCGCCAGTGCCTCGGCCGCGG
The DNA here is from genome assembly GCF_040240285.1 of Streptomyces sp. HSW2009. NCBI lineage: Bacteria > Bacillati > Actinomycetota > Actinomycetes > Kitasatosporales > Streptomycetaceae > Streptomyces > Streptomyces sp. HSW2009. Next base: position 113 of record NZ_JBEHZD010001097.1, read on the forward strand.
CTGGTGCGGCGTCAGCACCGGCCGGTACGGGCTGCGCTGCGGCGGCGCCGGTCGGCTGGGCAGTGGGCTGCGCCCGGGTCGCGGGGCCGGTCTGTGCCGGCGCGCCACCGGCGGCCTGCGGGGTCGTCGTGCCCACCGCCCCGGTGGGTTGCGGCAGCGGCTGGGCGGGCGCGGGCTGCGCGTCGGGGGCCGCGGGTACGGCGGTCGGCAGCGGCCCCGCCGTACCGGCAGTGCCTGCGGCAGGAGGCTGTTCCGCGCCCCGGGAGGGTTCGCCGGCCGACGTCGGTCGGGCGGGCTGCGGCAGGGGGCCGGCGGCCGGTTGGGCGCCGGGCGCGCCAGCGGGCACCGACGCGGGCGCGGCGGCGGGCTGCTGTGCGCTCGGGTCGGCGGCGGGCTGCGGTACGGACGGGGAGGCGACGGTGGCCTCTATCGCCGTGCCCGGCGCCGGTTCGGGTGGCACGGTCTGGGCAGCCGTGGGCGCGCCGGGCTGCTGTCCGGCCTGTGGCGCGGCGGCCTGCTGCGGCCAGGCCGCACCGTCCTGCGGGGCGTGTGGGGGGGCGGCCGGCGCCGGGGGGGCCGCCGGGGGCGGCGGGCCCGGCCCCCGGGGCCCCGCGGCCGGGGCGGGGGCGGCCGGCCCCCCGCGGCGGGGCCCCCGCGCCCCCCCCCCCCCGGGGGGGGGGGGGGGGG
>NZ_JBEHZD010001098.1:0-795 GCF_040240285.1 Streptomyces sp. HSW2009
CACCTGCCGACGCCCGTGCGGGATCACTCGTCGTCAGCGTCCCCGCTGCGTCGCACGCGCCCACGGGCCCGGCCGCCGTGCCGTCGGCCTCGCGCGCGGTGCCGGTCGTGAGCCCTGCCGAAGGCCGTGACAGGGCCGCCGAACGGGAGTCCGTGACGCCTTCGGGCTCCTGTTCGGCGGCCCTGCGGAACCGCATCGACCGGCCGAGCAGCCGTACGAAATCGATGCCGGGACCGCTCGGCACCAGCAACTGCGGCGCGTCGGCGCACAGCTCGACCTGGACGGTGACCCGCTTCCCGGTCTCCGGGTCGGTCTCCTTGCGCTCCTCCCACTCGACCTCGTCCGCGGCGCCCGCGAAGTGCGGCAGCATCGCCTCGGCGAGCTCGGCGAGGAACGTGAACCGCAGGTCGCGGTCGCGCGGCTGCGGTACAACCAGGAGGCGGGGGGGGGGGCCCCCCCCGGGCCCCCCCCCCCCCCCCCCCCCCCCCCCCCCCCCCCCCCCGCCGCGGCCCCCCCCCCCCGCCTCGCCCGCGGTGGTCAGCGGCACGAAGACCAGCGGCCGGTCGGCCAGGTGCCGGTGGAGCACCGTGGCCGCCGGCAGCGCCCGCCCACAGCGCACCGCCTCCATCCGCGCCAACGTCGTCAACAGCGCCATCAGCCCTCCTCCCCGCGCCCGCCGCCGGCCGGCCCGGCCGTCGTACCGCAGGCCATCGCGTCCGCGCGGGCGGCGGCGGCCTCGGCCAGCGCCTCCGCGCGCAGGGCCGCGGCCCTGCGCAGCGCGAGCACCGCCGGATC
>NZ_JBEHZD010001099.1:0-793 GCF_040240285.1 Streptomyces sp. HSW2009
GGGGGGGGGGGGGGGGGGGGGGGGGCGGGGCGCCCCCCCCCCCGGCCGCCAACACGTCCACGTCCAGCGCCTCCAGGGTCAGCGCGTCGGCGGTGCCGGTGACGGGCAGGGCCAGCCGGTGCCGGTCGTAGCCGGGCGCGCCGGGCAGGGCACGCCGGGCGCCCTCGAAGGCGCCGGCGTCCCGGATGCCGCGCACCACCGCGTCACGTTCGGCCGGAACTGCGGTAACGATCAGCGCGCGCATGAGCTCACGCCCCTCGGTCGTGCACCGCGCCGCGGGGAGACCGGGAGACCCGCGACGCGGGCCGGCCCACGGCCTCGGGCGGTCCCGTGGCGCTCGGTGCGGCGGAGTGTGGGTGGTGGTGCGGCCGTACGGGCCTTGCGGGCCGTACGGGTGTGGCGGGTGGTGCCCGGCGCCGCCGTCGTACGGGATGTCGTGCCGTACGGGGCGCCGCCGTCGTGCGGGGACGGGCTGACCGGGCGAGCCCGGAGCCGGGCCAACCAGGTCAGCCAGGCCGGTCGGACGGCCCCTGCGGGGTGTGCGGCCGGTGGCGGGTGCGGGGGCGGGCGCGCCCCCGGGCGGAGCCCGGTGAACGTCCCTCCGAGGAGCGTACGGGGTGGTACGCCGCTGGGGGAGCGTGCGCCGCGGGCGCCCGGTGGTGCCGGGGCCGGCCGACCCGGCGGGGGCGGGCGGGCGGGGCCGGGCCGGGCGGGGGGGGGGGGGGCGGGGGCGGCGCCCCGACCCGCCGGGGATCGGCCCGCGAGAGACTTCCCGTACGGAACGGGCCCGCGC
>NZ_JBEHZD010000011.1:0-39771 GCF_040240285.1 Streptomyces sp. HSW2009
CCCACGCCGCGGCGCGGCACGACCGCTGTCAGTGGTGCCCCGTCGGCTGGCTTCCATATGACGCCTTCGCCTTCCCCGTCGCCCCCCGCCCCCCCCCCCGCCGCCGCCGCCGCCGGCGGCGGCACGGAGCGTCCTGGGCAGGTCAGCATGGCCCAAGCCGTCACCGAGGCCATCGGCGCGTCCCGTTTCCTTCCCGAGGGCGACGGTGGGGGTGAGGCGGCGGGCGAGCCCGCGCACCTGCTCGTCCAGGCGGGGACGGGCACCGGCAAGTCGCTCGGCTATCTGGTGCCCGCCATCGCCCACGGCGAGCGCGTGGTGATCGCCACGGCGACGCTCGCGCTCCAGCGCCAGCTCGTAGAGCGTGACCTGCCGCGTACGGTCGACGCGCTGCACCCGCTGCTGCGTCGGCGCCCCGAGTTCGCCATGCTCAAGGGCCGTTCCAACTATCTCTGTCTGCACCGCCTGCACGAGGGTGTGCCGCACGATGAGGAAGAAGGGCTCTTCGACCCGTTCGAGGCCGCGGCCACCCTGCCGGGGCAGGCGACCAGCCGGCTGGGCAAGGACCTGTTGCGGCTGCGCGACTGGGCGGACGAGACCGAGACCGGCGACCGGGACGACCTGACCCCCGGCGTCTCCGACCGGGCCTGGTCGCAGGTTTCCGTCTCCTCGCGGGAGTGTCTTGGCGCATCGAAGTGCGCGTACGGCGCGGACTGCTTCGCGGAGGCGGCCCGGGAGCGGGCCAAGCTCTCCGACGTCGTCGTGACCAACCACGCGCTGCTGGCCATCGATGCCATCGAGGGCGCCCCGGTGCTGCCCCCGCACGAGGTGTTGATCATCGACGAGGCGCATGAACTGGTCTCCCGGGTCACCGGCGCCGCCACTGGTGAACTCACCCCCGGCCAGGTCAACCGGGCGGTGCGGCGCGCCGCCAAGCTCGTCAACGAGAAGGCGGCGGACGCCCTCCAGACGGCTGCCGAGACCTTCGAGCGGTTGATGGAACTGGCCCTCCCGGGCCGTCTGGAAGAGGTCCCCGAGGATCTCGGCTATGCCCTGATGGCCCTGCGTGACGCGTCCCGCACGGTGATCTCGGCCATCGGCAGCACCCGCGACAAGTCGGTGCCGGACGAGGACGCGGTGCGCAAGCAGGCGCTGGCCTCGGTGGAGAACGTGCACGCCGTCGCGGAGCGCGTGGTGGAGGGCTCGGAGTACGACGTCGTGTGGTACGAGCGCCATGATCGGTTCGGCGCCTCGCTCCGGGTCGCCCCGATGTCGGTGTCCGGGCTGCTGCGCGAGAAGCTCTTCGCCGACCGGTCCGTCGTCCTGACGTCGGCGACGCTCAAGCTCGGCGGCGACTTCAACGGCGTGGGAGCCTCGCTGGGGCTCGCCCCGGAAGGCATGGCCGAGAAGTCGGGTACGGACGAGCCGACCATGCCGCGCTGGAAGAGCCTGGACGTCGGCTCGCCCTTCGACTACCGCAAGCAGGGCATCCTGTACGTCGCCCAGCACCTGGCCCAGCCGGGCCGTGAGGCCGATCGCGCCGACATGCTCGACGAACTCACCGAGCTGGTCCAGGCGGCGGGCGGGCGCACCCTCGGCCTGTTCTCCTCGATGCGGGCCGCCCAGACGGCTGCGGAGGAGCTGCGCGGGCGCATCGACCGGCCCATCCTCCTCCAGGGTGAGGAGACGCTCGGCGAGCTGATCAAGGGTTTTGCCGAAGATCCGGCCACCTGCTTGTTCGGCACGCTCTCGCTGTGGCAGGGCGTGGACGTGCCCGGGCCGAGTTGCCAGTTGGTGGTGATGGACCGCATCCCCTTCCCGCGCCCGGACGATCCGCTGATGAGCGCCCGCCAGACGGCGGTCCAGGAAGCCGGCGGCAATGGGTTCATGGCGGTCGCGGCGACGCATGCCGCGCTGCTGATGGCGCAGGGCGCCGGGCGTTTGGTCCGTGCGTCGGGCGACCGCGGCGTGGTCGCGGTCCTCGACCCCCGGCTGGCGAAGGCCCGGTACGGCAGCTTCCTCCGCTCCTCGATGCCGGACTTCTGGTACACGACCGATCGGAACCAGGTGCGACGCTCGCTGGCCGCCATCGATGCCGCGGCCAAGGCGAGCGAATAGGCGAGCGCCCGCGCACAGCGGGCCGCACGCATGCCGAGGCCCCCGGGGCCGCCCCTGTTCGAGAGGGGCGGCCCCGGGGGCCTGTTCGTCAGCGCTCGCGCCCGCATGCCTCAGGGTGGGGTGGGCGGGTGGTACGTGCTCACCGACCCCGTGTCGTACCGCGTTGCCCGTCCGTACGAGCCCCCTTGGCGAGGCGCAGGGAGAGGCGGAGAGGGGCGGCCCCGGAACCGGCGCAGTGGTCCCGGGGCCGGTCGTGAGAGGCGATCACACACGGCGCAGTACGGCCACCACCTTGCCGAGGATCGTCGCCTCATCGCCGGGGATCGGCTGGTACGCGGCGTTGTGCGGGAGCAGCCAGACGTGTCCGTCCTCCCGCTTGAAGCGCTTCACCGTCGCCTCGCCGTCCAGCATGGCCGCGACGATGTCCCCGTTCTCGGCGACCGGCTGCCGGCGCACCGTGACCCAGTCACCGTCACAGATGGCCGCCTCCACCATGGAGTCACCGACCACCTTCAGGACGAACAACTCGCCGTCGCCGACCAACTGCCGGGGAAGGGGGAAGACGTCCTCCACCGACTCCTCGGCCAGAATCGGCCCACCGGCCGCGATACGACCGACAAGCGGTACGTACGAGGCGGCGGGCTTGCCCGTGGTGTCGGCGGGCGGCGCTGCGGCGGGCTGGTCGGAGCCGCGGACCTCATAGGCGCGGGGCCGGTGCGGGTCGCGGCGGAGAAAGCCCTTGCGCTCCAGCGCCATCAGTTGATGGGCGACGGATGAGGTGCTGGAGAGGCCCACGGCCTGCCCGATCTCCCGCATGGACGGCGGGTAGCCCCGGCGCTGCACGGAGTCGCGGATCACCTCGATGACACGCCGCTGGCGGTCAGTGAGGCCTGAGCTGTCCGCGCGAATTCCCGGAGGTCGGCCGGGCAGCGAGCGGGCGGGCCGCTGCCCTTCTTGATGTGTGATGGCGTCATTCATCGTGGGTGCCGATTCGGGTCGGTTCCGGGAGCGGTCCTGGGCGGAGATGGTGGCGCTTTCGGCGGTCGTGGTCACGTCGACCCCTCTCGATATGTTCTCCCTAGTTAGCCAACGGTAGTTGCTTTCGAAAGGTTGCGCCAAACACACGTTCGAGTGAAAATCCGCAGATTAGCTGACGTGATCACGAGGGTTCGTGTATGCAGCGAGGGGCTATTTCGGGCCATTACGGTATCGCCCGCGGGGGAGTTGTCTCGCGGCGGGGCCCCTTCCGCGGAGTCGACGTCACTGTGCGTGAGGAGCGCGGTGTGTGGGGCGGTCGCGGGCGGCCGACCTTCGTGTGGCGTGGGGCGCGTTCTGGGTGGGATCGGCCGAACCGGGTCCGGCGGGTTCTGGTGTGGCCCGGCGCGGTTCGCCGTCATGCGGCGCCGTGGTGCATGGCGCGGTTCGGGCCCGGATCGGTGGGCCTTCAGTGTGCCACGGGCGCCCCGTGGCCCCGGCCTCGCCGCGTTTCCCGTACCCTCATGGCTGCGTCCCCGCTCGACACGCCACGGCCGATGTTGACGCGCTGCCCCCAGATCTAGTGGTTTGATGTGCGGCAGTTGCCCATAGGTTGTGGTCCCTGGGGGAAACCTCGCTCAGGTCTTCGCCTATGCTTGGGGTCGCGTCGACGGGCCCCGGTGGGCCTGGCAGAGCTTTGGTGACGCTGAATTTCGTGCGCCGTTTTCAGGGCGGGAAGGGTGAGGAAGTCGTGCACTGCCCCTTCTGTAGGCACCCCGACAGCCGCGTGGTCGACAGCCGCACCACCGATGACGGCTGTTCCATCCGCCGGCGCCGGCAGTGCCCCGACTGCTCCCGACGGTTTACCACCGTGGAGACGGCGTCACTCATGGTGATCAAGCGGAGTGGGGTCACCGAGCCCTTCCGTCGCGACAAGGTCATCTCCGGGGTGCGCAAGGCGTGCCAGGGGCGCCCGGTCACCGAAGACGCCCTCGCGCAGCTCGGACAGCGCGTCGAAGAGGCGGTCCGTGCCACCGGCAGCGCCGAGTTGAGCACCCATGACGTCGGCCTGGCCATACTCGGCCCGCTGCGGGAGCTCGATCTCGTCGCGTACCTGCGCTTCGCCAGCGTCTACCAGGCGTTCGAGTCCCTTGAGGACTTCGAGGCCGCGGTCGCGGAGTTGCGCGCCGGGGTGGCGCGCGCCGCCGAATAGCGGCCACACACAGACCTGCCCGGAACGCGCTCCGCGTTCACGGGCGACAGACAGGCATCGCGCCATGGAACAAACTGGCGTAATGGGGCGTTTTTGCCCGTATCAGGGAGGCGGAATGACAGAGACGACGAGCGGCCCGGCACGAGGTTCCCGCTCCAAGGGAAGCAAGGCGACCAAGGGCCTGCGCATCGAACGCGTCCACACCGCCCCCGGCGTGCACCCGTACGACGAGGTGGTCTGGGAGCGTCGAGACGTCGTCATGACCAATTGGCGCGACGGCTCGGTCAACTTCGAGCAGCGCGGCGTCGAGTTCCCCGACTTCTGGTCGGTGAACGCGGTCAACATCGTCACCAGCAAGTACTTCCGCGGCGCCGTGGGCTCCCCCAGCCGCGAGTCCAGCCTGAAGCAGCTCATCGACCGCGTGGTCAGCACGTACCGCAAGGCCGGCGAGACCCACGGGTACTTCGCCTCGCCCGCTGATGCCGAGATCTTCGACCACGAGCTGACGTACGCCCTGCTGCACCAGGTGTTCTCGTTCAACTCGCCGGTCTGGTTCAACGTCGGGACCAAGCAGCCGCAGCAGGTCAGCGCCTGCTTCATCCTCTCCGTCGACGACTCCATGGAGTCGATCCTCGACTGGTACAAGGAAGAGGGGATGATCTTCAAGGGCGGTTCGGGCGCCGGTCTGAACCTCTCGCGCATCCGCTCCAGCAAGGAGCTGCTCTCCTCCGGCGGCAACGCCTCGGGCCCCGTGTCCTTTATGCGCGGTGCCGACGCCTCTGCAGGAACGATCAAGTCGGGCGGCGCCACCCGCCGCGCCGCCAAGATGGTCGTTCTCGACGTCGACCACCCGGACGTCGAGGCCTTCATCGAGACCAAGGTGAAGGAGGAGGAGAAGGTCCGCGCGCTGCGCGACGCCGGGTTCGACATGGACCTGGGCGGCGACGACATCACCTCCGTGCAGTACCAGAACGCCAACAACTCGGTCCGGGTCAACGACGAGTTCATGCGAGCGGTCGAGACCGGCGACTCCTTCGGCCTGCGGGCACGGATGACCGGCGAGGTCATCGACAAGGTCGACGCCAAGGGCCTGTTCCGGAAGATGGCGGAGGCGGCCTGGGCCTGCGCCGACCCGGGCATCCAGTACGACGACACCATCAACCACTGGCACACCTCGCCGGAGTCGGGCCGCATCACCGCCTCCAACCCGTGCAGTGAGTACATGCACCTGGACAACTCCTCGTGCAACCTCGCCTCGCTCAACCTCATGAAGTTCCTCCGCGACGACGACCAGGGCCACCAGTCGTTCGACGCCGAGCGCTTCGCGAAGGTCGTCGAGCTGGTCATCACCGCGATGGACATCTCCATCTGCTTCGCGGACTTCCCGACCGAGAAGATCGGCGAGACCACCCGCGCCTTCCGCCAGCTCGGCATCGGCTACGCCAACCTCGGCGCCCTGCTGATGGCCACCGGGCACGCCTACGACAGCGACGGCGGCCGTGCGCTGGCCGGCGCCATCACCTCGCTGATGACCGGCACGTCCTACCGCCGCTCGGCGGAGCTGGCGGCCGTCGTCGGCCCGTACGAGGGGTATGCGCGCAACGCCGACGCCCACAAGCGCGTCATGAAGCAGCACGCCGACGCCAACGGTGCGGCCAGGCGGATGGACGACCTGGACACGCCGGTGTGGGCCGCGGCGACCGAGGCGTGGCAGGACGTCATCCGGCTCGGCGACAAGAACGGCTTCCGCAACGCCCAGGCGTCGGTGCTGGCCCCGACCGGCACCATCGGCCTGATGATGGACTGCGACACCACCGGTGTCGAGCCCGACCTGGCGCTGGTGAAGTTCAAGAAGCTGGTCGGCGGCGGCTCCATGCAGATCGTGAACAACACGGTCCCCAAGGCGCTCAAGCGGCTCGGCTACCAGCCCGAGCAGGGCGAGGCCATCGTCAGCCACATCGCCGAGCACGGCAACGTGCTCGACGCCCCCGGGCTGCGCCCCGAGCACTACGAGGTGTTCGACTGCGCGATGGGCGAGCGGGCCATCTCGGCCATGGGCCACGTACGGATGATGGCGGCTGCCCAGCCGTTCCTGTCCGGCGCGATCTCCAAGACCGTGAACCTGCCCGAGTCGGCCACGGTGGAAGAGGTCGAGCAGGTCTACTTCGAGGGCTGGAAGCTCGGCCTGAAGGCGCTGGCGATCTACCGCGACAACTGCAAGGTCGGCCAGCCGCTGTCGGCGAAGAAGAAGGAAACCGAGACCAAGGCCGAGCCGGAGCCGGAGAAGGTCGTCGAGTACCGACCGGTCCGCAACCGCCTGCCCAAGGGCCGTCCCGGCATCACCACCTCGTTCACGGTCGGTGGCGCTGAGGGTTACATGACGGCCAACTCCTACCCGGACGACGGGCTCGGCGAGGTCTTCCTCAAGATGTCCAAGCAGGGCTCGACCCTCGCGGGCATGATGGACGCCTTCTCGATCGCGGTCTCGGTGGGCTTGCAGTACGGCGTGCCGCTGGAGACCTACGTCTCGAAGTTCACCAACATGCGCTTCGAGCCGGCGGGCATGACGGACGACCCGGACGTGCGGATGGCCCAGTCGATCGTCGACTACATCTTCCGCCGCCTGGCGTTGGACTTCCTGCCCTTCGAGACCCGGTCGGCCCTCGGTATCCACTCGGCGGAGGAGCGGCAGCGCCACCTGGACACCGGTTCGTACGAGGCCAACGAGGACGAGGTGGACGTCGAGGGGCTGGCGCAGTCGGCTCCCCGCCAGTTCACCGCCCCGCAGCCGGTGGAGCGCAAGCCCGAGGTCACGGTCGTGCCGACGCCCAAGCAGGTCCACAACTCCACGGAGCTGGTGGAGATGCAGCTCGGCCTGAACGCGGACGCTCCGCTCTGCTTCTCCTGCGGCACCAAGATGCGCCGCGCCGGTAGCTGCTACCTGTGCGAGGGATGCGGGTCCACCAGCGGTTGTAGCTGACCGCAGGCCCGGTGGTGGGCTTGAACTAGCTGATCGGGTGGGGTGTCGACGCTTGCGTCGGCACCCCATCTCGCGTCTGCCGCGCGACGTGAGACGTGCGGGGGCGACCGGCCCGGCTTCGCACGCGTGACGTCCGTACGCGCCCTTCGGCCGGCGTGCCCCGTGGGGTGCTGTGGGGTTCTCCAGAACAATGCCCCTTTTGGAAGGGATCGGTCTTGGCTGGCGTGCCGAGAGTGGGGAGAGGAAGCGCGAATGGGCGAGCTCATGTGGGGCGGCGACCGGCTGGACCTGGACGCCTACCTGGCGCGCGTGGGCGTGGTCGGGGCTGTCGAGACCACTACTACCGCTGACGCCGCTGCGTCGGCCCGGAACCCGAACCAGGGCGAACCCCCGGTCGGTGAGACGCAAGACCTCGGCCCCGACCTGGAGACTCTGCGCACCCTGCATCGCGCCCATGTCGCGGCGATCCCCTTCGAGAACCTGGACATCCTGCTGGGGCAGCCGATCACGCTGGACATCGAGGCCCTGCAAACCAAGATGGTGCGGCAGCGGCGCGGCGGCTACTGCTACGAACAGAACCTGCTCTTCGCCGCGGTGCTGGAACGGATCGGCTTCCAGGTGACGGGACTTGGCGCCCGCGTACGCATGGGGTCGGACAAACTCCTGGCCGAGACGCACATGCTGCTCCGGGTCGCGGTGGACGGCGCGGACTGGATCGCGGACGTGGGGTTCGGCGGGGAGGGCCTGTTGGAACCGCTTCCCTGGGCCGACGGTGCCAGACAGGGGCAGGGTGACTGGACCTTCGGGCTGGTCAGCGAGGCCAAGGGGGTGTGGTCGCTGCGGTCGTTGCACCCGGACGGATGGTTCGACCTGTACGCCTTCACCGCAGAAGAGCGCTACCCGGTGGACTATGAACTTCGCAGCTACTACGTCTCGACCCATGCGCGATCTCCCTTCGTCTCCCGGCCCGTCGTCCAACGGACTGAGCCCAGCGTGCGACGTAACTTGATCGGCGCGCGGCTGTCCGTCGCACGCCCTGACGGCAGCCAACACGCACGACAGATCGCCGGCGACGAGCTGGCTGATGTGCTGCTCAGCGAGTTCGGCATCGAACTGAGCGCCGTCGAAGCGGAAAAGCTTGTCCAGGGGTATGCCTCCGGTTTGTGACGGCGGTGGCCTTGGGGGCCGTACGATGGCGCGGTGCTGGTCAAGTGGATTCGTTGTTCCGTGGTTGACCGTCCCGGGTTCGAGCGTGGGCAGCGAGAGTGGGCGGGGTTGCTCAACGAGCCGGGCTTCCGTGGGCAGGGCGGCGGGTGGAGTCGACAGCGCCCGAACGTGGCGCACGTCTTCGGTTTCTGGGAGAGCAGGTCGTTCTACGACTCCTTCATGGCGCGGTCGCATGACCGCCTGTCAGCAGGACAGGCGAGCACCTTCACCGACATGCAGGTCCTGCTCTTTGAGCGGCAGTTCGACGTGAAGGTGGGCTTCGAGCCGCAGTTCGGCGACGTGGACGTGGTGCGCGTGGCGCACTGCCAGGTGCACGAAGACAGGGTCGAGCACTTCACGCTGATGCAGGAGCAGGTGTGGAATCCGGCAATGGCCGGCTCTCCTGGCATGCTGCGCGGCGTATTCGGTCAGGCTCCCGGCCACGAGTTCCTCGTGCTCTCCATGTGGAACTCGGCGGCCGAACACGGCAAGTACCGGGAAGGTCGGGTGCAGCGGCTCGGAGACCGGGCCGAGGTGGACACGGATGTGACGGCGGTGACGGGCGACGTCGTCGCCATCGAGCCGTCCTGGACGGTGTGAACACCGCGGTCCCCGCCGCGTAGCACCACCTGAGGAAGTCCACGACGACCCGTACGACCACTCCGTACCGCGCTGGTTTCGACATGATCCTCCTCTCTGCTCGCCCCGTTCGGGGTCCTTCCTTGTGGGCGTCGCCGCTGGTGGCGGGGCCCGTCGGCGGTGGGCTGGAGCCTGGCGCTCTTAGGGCTGCTCCGTGCAGCGGCGGGCTGGCCGGGCGCATCGGGGCGCCGGGGCGCGCGGCGCCCCGGAGGCCCGTCAGTCAGTGGCGGGCGCTGCGCCGGCCGGGCTCTGCTGCTCGGCGGGAGTGGGGGAACCGGGGCCTATGTATGCCCCGGCTCGCGTCGCGGCCAGAGCGGCCAGCGCGCTTCGCTCGGCATCGATCGCGTCGACGGGCTCCCGGGTGATGAAGAGGCGGAAGAAGAGCGGGGCGGAGACGGCGCTGACCACGGCTGCCGCATCGGTGCCCGGGGGTGCCTCGCCGCGCTGGACGGCCCGCTCGATGAGGGGGCCGCACCGCTTGAAACGTTCGCGGTAGAAGGTGTGCAGTCCCTGAGCGGCGTGCTCCGACTGGAAGGCCGCCGCGATGAAGGCGCCAGGAGCCGCAGCCGTCGCCGGGTCACCGAAGGTGGTGGTCACCTCGCTGGCCAAGGCGCGGAGATCGCCTTCGAGGGTGCCGGTGTCCGGCGGCGTCCAGGAATCTTCTCCGGCCAGGTCCAGCGCGTCCACGATGAGCCCTTCGACGCCTCCCCAGCGTCGGTAGAGCGTCGTCTTGTGCACTCCGGAGTGCTCCGCGACGTACTCGACGGTCAGGCCCGGATATCCGTGATCGGTCAGGCCGGTGATGACGGCGTCCCGTACGGCGGCGCGGGTGCGTGCGGTGCGTCCGCCGGGGCGCACGGTGCCCGGCGTGGTGGCGGACTCCCGAACCATATGCAACTCCGATTGCGTTAAGGGGGCGAGCGTGTCATGCTGAGCGTAACGCAACTTGAGTTGCATTTGAAGTCCTGATGGGAAATCTTGGGAGGGCAATGCCTACACAGATCTCGCTCCGTGCGGTCACCGTCTCCCGCGGCGATCGCCTCCTGCTCGACGACGTCACCTTCTCGGTGCGGCCCGGCGAGCGGATCGGCATCGTGGGGGAGAACGGCTCGGGCAAGTCGACACTGCTGCGCCTGGTCGCCGGGGTCGACCGCCCCGACCGCGGCGAGGTGACCTGCACCGCCGATGGCGGAGTGGGCTACCTCGCGCAGACCCCGGAACTGTCCCCGAACCGCAGCGTTGCGGACGCCATAGATCAAGCACTCGGCGAGCTCAGGGAGATGGAGCGCAGGCTGCGCGCGCTGGAGCGCACCCTGGGCACGGCCGATCGCGATCAGTTGGACGCGTACGGCGAACTGCTCACCGCGTTCGAAGCCCGCGGTGGGTACGAGGCGGACGCACGGATCGGCAGGGCCCTGACGGCGCTCGGCCTGGCCGGCGTCGGGCGTGAGCGGCGGCTCGGTGAGCTCTCCGGCGGCGAGCAGGCCCGGCTCGGGCTGGCCTGCATGCTGGCGGCGGCACCCGAAGTCATGCTGCTGGACGAGCCGACCAACCACCTTGACGGGGCGGCGCTGACCTGGTTGGAAGAGTCGCTGCGCAGCCACCGCGGCACGGTGCTCGCCATCTCCCACGACCGCGTCTTCCTGGAACGGATAGCGACAGCCCTGGTGGAAGTGGACGGCGACCGCCGCACGCTCGTGCGGTACGGCGGCGGGTATCCGGGGTTCGTGGCGGAGCGCGCCGCGGCCCGGCACCGGTGGGAGCAGTCCCACCGGGAGTGGTGCGCCGAGGTCGCCGCGGTCGCCGAGTCCTCCGTGACCACCGCGTCGCGGGTGGCACCGGGACGGGCCCGGAAGGACGGCAACAAGATGGCCTACGGCCGAGATAGGGGGCGGGTGCAGGCGTCCGTATCCAGCAGGGTGCGCAACGCTCAGGAAAGACTGCGACGGCTCCACGCGGACCCGGTGCCCCCACCGCCGGCCCCGCTCCGCTTCGCCGCCCGCCCGGCGCTCGGAACGGCTAGCGGAGAACTGGTCGCCCTGGAAGACGTGCGGGTGGGCGACCGTCTGCTCGTGGACTCGCTCTCCATACGGGCGGGCGAGCGACTGCTCGTCCACGGTGGCAACGGCGCCGGCAAGTCAACGCTGCTCCAGGTGATGGCCGGGGTCCTCCCACCCGACGACGGACGCGTCAGCCGTCGCGGACGCATCGGCTACCTCGCACAGGAGATCCCCGTCGGCAACCCCAGGGAACGCCTCCTGTCGGTCTTCGGCCGAGGACTGCCGCACGGGCCGGACGAACACGCCGCGCAACTGTTGTCGTACGGGCTCTTTCGCGAGCGTGACTTCCACCTACCGGTGGGCTCGCTCTCAGTCGGGCAGCGCCGCCGTCTCGCCCTCGCCCGACTGCTGGCCCGGCCGATGGACCTGCTGCTGCTCGACGAGCCGACCAACCACCTCGCGCTCGACCTGGTGGAAGAGCTGGAGACGGCCCTGGCGCACTGGTCCGGAGCGCTGGTCGTCGTCACCCACGATCGACTCATGCGCAGCCGGTTCACCGGGACGCACCGCGAAATGAAAGCGGGCCGACTCGATGCCCAGCAGCCGCCGGGCACCCGGCCGAACAGCCACGGGGAGGCGCTCGCCGGGGCAGGAGCGCGTGAGGCGATCTAGGGTGGCGGCATGGCACGACCCCAGCGCATCGTCCTCATCCGGCACGGCGAGTCCGAGGGCAACGTCGACGACTCCGTCTACGAAAGGGAGCCCGACCATGCGCTGGCCCTGACGCCCACCGGTCAGCGGCAGGCCGCCGAGGCGGGTGCGGTACTGCGGCGGACCTTCGGGACCGAGTCGATCTCCGCCTACGTCTCCCCGTACCGCCGTACCCACGAGACGTTCCACCTGCTCGGGCTCAACCCGTCGCGGACGCGGGTGCGGGAAGAGCCGCGCCTTCGCGAGCAGGACTGGGGCAACTGGCAGGACCGGGAAGACGTTCGCAAACAGAAGGCGTACCGCGACGCGTACGGTCACTTCTTCTACCGGTTCGCGCAAGGCGAGTCGGGCGCGGACGTGTACGACCGCGTCGGTGCCTTCCTGGAGAGCCTGTGGCGCAGCTTCGAGGACCCGAACCATCCGTCGAACGTGCTGCTGGTGACCCATGGGCTGACCATGCGCCTGTTCTGCATGCGCTGGTTCCACTGGAGCGTGGCCGAGTTCGAGTCGCTGTCCAATCCGGGCAATGCCGAGCATCGGACCCTGCTGCTCGACACGGACGGAAGGTACCGACTGGACCGTCCCTTCGAGCGTTGGTGTACGCCCGAGCCGTATCCGCTACCGGTTAGAGTTCGCTGCGATGACCGCTGACCGCATCCAACGCGCCCACGCCAGTCTGCGCGGGCTCGCCGTGGGCGACGCCCTCGGCTCCCAGTTCTTCGTCCCCGCCAACTACCCTTCCCTGCAAGCACGTACGGTGCCGCCCGGCCCCTGGCAGTGGACCGATGACACCGAGATGGCCTGCTCGGTGCTTGCCGTACTGGCCACGCACGGCCGTGTCGATCAAGACGCACTGGCCGAGTCCTTCGCCACCCACCATGACTTCGACCGTGGCTACGGCCCAGCGGTCAACCGCATGTTGAGGCTGGTCAGAGAGGGTGCGGACTGGCGTGAACTGGCCTCAGCGCTCTTCAACGGCCAGGGTTCCTGGGGCAATGGCGCCGCGATGCGCATCGCCCCGCTGGGCGCCTGGTACGCCGGGGACGCCGAGCAGGCGACGCACCAGGCGGAGATCTCCGCGTACACGACCCACCAGCACCGCGAGGCGGTCGCCGGGGCGATGGCGGTGGCGGCGGCAGCAGCGTTGGTCGCCGACCCGGCCGGGCCGCGGGAGCCGGACCGGCTGCTGGCGCAGGTGGTGGCGCTCGTACCGCGCAGTGCCGTCCAGGCCGGTCTGCGCCGGGCGCGCGACATGCTGGACTTCGACGACCCGGTCACCGTCGCCGCCGTGCTCGGGTGTGGCCGCCGCACCAGCGCCCACGACACCGTTCCCTTCGCCCTGTGGGCCGCGGCCAGCAACCTCGCCTCCTTCGAGCAGGCGTTCTGGGTGACGGCTCAGGCCGGTGGGGACGTGGACACCACCTGCGCGATCGTCGGCGGGGTCGTCGCCGCACGGGAGGCGGGCGCTCCGCCCGCCGAGTGGCAGGAACAGACGGAGCAGCTCCCCGACTGGGCGCTGACCTGGCAGAGCTGAGCACCGTGTCCTCTGCGGCATTGCGGGCCTCTGCGTGAGTCGCGGGCCCGTGTGTGAGTTGCCGCCCGTCGACGGTGTGGGAGCGCTCTGCCGTCCCAGAGCTGGTTGCTCGGTGGGGGCCGGGCGAGACGACCACGCGGCCGAGCCGTACGCCGGCGCCGTGGTCACCGGTCCTGTGACCGGGGGCAGCGGAACAGCCGGGTGACCGTGTGCGCATGCCGATGCGCACGCGGTCGCGTCGTTCGAAGCGTGCGGCGCCAAGCCAACTGCCGGGCTGATTCTGAGCCGTCGAGCCAGGCTTGACGGGTTTGAAGCCGCCCGCGCCCCGTGGAACGGGCGGCAGCGGCCGTCCGCATGACCTGGCCGGGGACGTGTTACGGACACGGTCAGCGACGTCGTCGGCACGCACCAGCGCTCCGCGGACACCGTCCGTGGCGGCGCCGATCCAGGTATGACGACCACCCGATCCCGCGAGCCGCCACAAGAATCGCGCACCCGTGCAATTTCCCCGCGCCAAGTGCACAAAGCCTCACCCGGGCGGCGTAGTCTTAGCACCGCCATGCCTTACGAACCGCCCACCCACACCGTCGAGCGCTCGCTACGCGCCAAGACGGGAGCGAAGGTCGTCGCCGGTGTCGACGAGGTCGGCCGCGGAGCGTGGGCAGGACCGGTCACGGTCTGTGCAGCCATCACCGGCTTGCGCCGCCCGCCCGCCGGGCTCACCGACTCGAAGCTGCTGACACGAGAGCGCCGTACGCGGCTCGCCGCGGAGCTGACGACCTGGGTCACCGCCCACGCACTCGGCCACTCCTCGCCCGAGGAGATCGACGAGCTGGGCATGACCGAGGCACTCCGCCTGGCCGCGACCCGCGCGCTCACCGCACTTCCGGTGCGCCCCGACGCCGTGATCCTCGACGGGAAGCACGACTACCTGGGTGCGCCGTGGCAGGTTCGTACGGTGATCAAGGGCGACCAGTCGTGCATCGCGGTGGCCGCGGCCTCGGTCCTGGCCAAGGTGCAGCGAGACGCGATGATGGCGGAACTCGGCGCCGGGTGCGCGACGTTCTGCTTCGAGGACAACGTGGGCTACCCGTCGCCCACACACCGTGCAGCCCTGGAGGACTTGGGCCCCACCCCGCACCACCGGCTCTCCTGGGCCTACCTGGACTCGCTGCCGCGCTGGCAGCACCTCAAGCGAACCCGCATCCCCCAGGGCACCACCACCGACTTGGAAGGCGAAGGCCAGCTCGGTTTCGACTTCACCGGGGCCTGACCCGCCCCAACTCACCACCCGCCGACGCGCTCCGCGTTGGCGTTTGATAGACATCACGCATGCCTCTCATCCCCGAGGAGCCTCAGATTCACGAGAGTGTCCCGGGTCCCCGCGTAGCGCCGCCCGCCGGCCGTGCCGCGTCGACCCCCCGTCCCGTCCCGGGCCCCCGGCCCGCTCCGCGTCCCGGCCGCCCCGGACAAAACCGAGGCCCGGCCGCCCCGGCACAGCGCACGCCCGCGGATGTTGCCCGGCCGGCGCCGGCCGCTCCCTCCGTTCCGACCAAGGCGTCGACCACGCCGCAGATCCAGCTCATCCCCGCTTCCGAGCAGGGTGCGTTGGACGCCGCGGACGAGGCCGTTGACCTGCTGCTCGACTCCGGTCGTGCGCCGGGCGACGTACTGGTGCTCACCATCGGCGACCCGCACCCCTGGGCCGTGCACGAGCTGTCCTTCGGTGACGCGTCGTACTGGGCCCAGCACGCCGCGGGCGATGACGTCTTCTACGCTGCCGCCGATGCGGACCGCGCCACCGGCCGCCCCGTCGTGGTCGTCGCGGTCAACGGCGGCGCGGACGAGGACGTTGCCCGTTCGTTGCCTCAGGCGTTGACGCGGGCCGGCGTGCTGCTGATCGTCTGCGGCGACCCCCAGCGGATCAACACCATGCTGGCGGCCGGAGTTTAGACCGCAGCCGGTCGACATCACCGATACGGCACACACCCTGAGCCGGACGCGCCCCACGGGGCACGTCCGGCCAGTGGCGTTGGTGCGTACCCGCGTGTACGCACTGCTGTCATGGCGCTGTCGAACCGGCGCGCTGGGTGGTGACCACGGCCGCGGTCACCACCGCACGCGCGGGGCGTCAGCAGGCAGCGGTGTGCCGGGGGTTGGCGGGGACGGCGCCCGGTCTGGAGGGGCGCGTGCCACCGCCGCCCGAGGTGCCGGCCCCGTCCGGTATGAGGGGCCCGCTCGGCGAGCCCGTGTGCGGGCGGCGGCCGTGGCGGCCGGCTCCCAGTACGTGCCAGCCGCCCGGCGTCATGGCGATGTACGCGCCACAGCGCAGACCGTGCAGTGTGCAGGCGTCCCGCAGGCCCCACATCCACGCACCGTCTTCCACCGTCCAGCCGCCGTCGCCTTCGCGGCAGTACAACAGCACCGCGGTACGCACGGGGGCCCGTAGCCGCAGGTCGTGCGGGATGATCCGACGCAGCCGCGCGAGTAGCCCGTTCCGTAGCTCCCAACCGTCCGCGTCCTTGCCGTGCTGGCGGAACGAGGCGCTGGCTGCGAGCCGCCCGTCCTGGTGCAACACCGCGATCACGGCGGTGGCCGGCGTGGGAGCGTGGCGTGCGTGCAGACCGCTGATCAACACGCGCGGGTTGGACAGCAGGGGGATGCCCGCGGTGGCCCACTCGGCAGGTTCGAGTATGCGCGCCAGGCGGTGAGAAGGATCTGACGCGGGGGGTGGGGCGAAGCCGTACGTCACGGTCCTCCCTTCCTCTGTGTGCCCGAGCCGGGCGATGCGACGGGCGTGGCGCACACCATGGAAGCGCCCAGTCCTGGGGCGATGAAACGACCAGGGAGCCAAAGCCAATTCTTGCCGGCACGCTGGATCGCGGCAATGAACAACCAGCAAGAACGACCGCTATCCGGCCATATGTCTCCTATATTTCTCACGTCGATGCCACTCGGGGTGCCCAGGGTTACCCCTGCACCGCGAGAACCAGCGGAAACACACCTTCCGCGCCAGCCTGTCGCAGCAGTCGGGCGGCTATGGCGAGGGTCCAGCCGGTGTCCGTGTAGTCGTCGACGAGCAGCACGGGGCCGCCTGCTGTGGCCAGCGCGTCGGCCAGGGTGGGCGGCACGATCAGGGCGCCGTCCAGGGCCCGCAGCCGTTGGGCGCTGTTGGTCCGGGGAACGCGCGTGTCGATGCCCTGGTCCCGGTACGTCACAGTGCCGAGCAGCGGCATCCGGCCCACGGCCGCGATCCGCTCGCCGAGCGAGTGCACCAGCCGGGGCCTGGTCCGGGAGTCGAGGGTGACGACGCCTACCGGTCGGCGCGGTGCGTCGGGTGCGCCGGAAGCCCAGCCGCCGGGCCCCTTGGCCCAGTCGGCGAGCACCGTCACCACGGCATCGGCGACGTCGCCCGGCACTGCGCCATCGGGTGACTGCGGGGCGAGTAGGGGGCGGAGCCGATTGCCCCATCCGATGTCGGAGAGCCTGCCGAGGGCCCGCCCGGGCGCGGCCTGCTGTCCGACGGGGATGCGGCCCTTGAGCTCGACCCCGATGGCGGGCAGACCCGTGGGCCACATGCGGCGCGGCTCGACATCCACGCCGGGCCGGTCCAACTCGCCACGCGCCGTCTGGAGCGCGGCGGGCGACACCTCGGCGGAAAAGCGTGGCTGGGCACAGTTGTCGCAGCGCCCGCACGGCGTGGCCGCCTCGTCGTCCAACTGCCGGCGCAGGAACTCCATCCGGCACCCCGTCGACGTGGCGTAGTCGCGCATGGCCTGCTGCTCGGCCGCCCGCTGACGCGCCACCCAGGCGTACCGCTCGGCGTCGTACGTCCATGGCTGTCCGGTGGCCGTCCAGCCGCCCCGCACGCGGTGGACCGCTCCGTCGACGTCGAGGACCTTGAGCATGGTTTCCAGCCGGGAGCGGCGCAGCTCGACCTGTGGTTCGAGGGCGGGCAGCGACAGCGGCCTGCCCGCCGCCGTCAGCACCTCCAGGGTGCGCCTGACCTGCTCTTCCGACGGGAAAGCCAGCGATGCGAAGTACCGCCAGATCGCCTCGTCCTCGCGGCCGGGCAGAAGCAGCACCTCGGCGTGCTCGACTCCGCGACCGGCGCGGCCCACCTGCTGGTAGTAGGCGATGGGGGAGGCCGGCGAGCCGAGGTGCACGACGAAGCCGAGGTCGGGCTTGTCGAAGCCCATGCCCAGAGCGGACGTGGCGACCAACGCCTTGACGCGGTTGGCCAGGAGGTCGGCCTCGGCGGCCCGCCGATCGGAGTCCTCCGTCTTGCCCGAGTACGCGGCGACCTCGTGCCCACACTGCCGAAGGTATGCGGTCACTTCGTCCGCCGCGGAGACGGTGAGGGTGTAGATGATGCCCGAGCCCGGCAACTCGTTGAGGTGATCGGCGAGCCATGCCAGGCGGTGCGCCGCGTCCGGGAGGTTCAGCACGCCGAGGCTCAGGCTCTCCCGGTCCAGCGGGCCGCGCAGCACGAGGGTCTCCGCGGTTCCCTCGCCGGTGCCTAGCTGCTCGGCGACGTCCTTGGTCACCCGGGCGTTGGCGGTGGCGGTGGTGGCCAGCACGGGGACGTCCGGTCGTAGGTCCGCCAGCATGGTGCGCAGACGGCGGTAGTCAGGGCGGAAGTCGTGTCCCCAGTCGGAGATGCAGTGCGCCTCGTCGACGACGAGCAGCCCCGTGGAGGCGGCGAGCTTGGGCAGCACCTGATCGCGGAAGTCGGGATTGTTGAGCCGCTCGGGGCTGACGAGGAGCACGTCTACGGTGCCCTCGGCCACTTCCGCCTGGACGGTCTCCCATTCCTCGATGTTGGCGGAGTTGATGGTGCGTGCGCGGATGCCGGCCCGCTCGGCGGCCTCCACCTGGTTGCGCATGAGGGCCAGGAGCGGCGAGACGATCACCGTGGGCCCACTGCCGCGCTCCCTGAGCAGTGCCGTCGCCACGAAGTAGACCGCCGACTTGCCCCAGCCGGTGCGCTGCACGACCAGCGCCCTGCGGTGGTCGGCCACGAGCGCCTCGATGGCGCGCCACTGGTCCTCGCGCAGCTTCGCCGTGCCCGTCGTATCGCCGACGAGGCGGGAGAGGACACGGTCGGCGGAGACGCGGAGTTCGTCGTTGGTCATGCCCCCATGCAACCCGATGCCACTGACATCACGCGAATGGACCCGGCAGCCTGTGGATAACTCCGCCCCTCACCCTATTAATACGACAATGGGATAATCTACGAGTTATCCACAGGTCTGGTGGGATCTTGCGGAGCACGCGAACCTCGGGCCATGACGAACCGCAACGAGCCCTTCAGCCCCTTCGACGCCGACGACAAACCGGGCCCGCACCAGCCCACACTCAGCTCCGAACTCCCCCAGGTCACCCTGCGCAGCCCGGCCGAGCTCGCCGATGCCCTCCCGTATCTGCTGGGCTTCCATCCGACCGACAGCGTGGTCATGCTCGCGTTGCAAGGTGAGCGGGGCCGCTTCGGAGGGCGGCTGCGCCTCGGCCTCCCGGCCACCACGCAGGACTGGCCCGAGACCTGTGACCAGTTGGCGGACTGCCTGATCACGGACAGCCGCAGGCGGGGAGTCCAGGTCACCGGCGTGATCCTCTTCCTCTGTCAGGACCCCCATCGCGGCGAGGAAGGGCAGCAGGTGATGGAGCGGCTCCGTCCGCTCGCCCAGCAACTCCGCGTCGCCTGCGGCAAGCTCGACGCCCCGGTCCTGGAGGCGCTGTGCATCTCGGACGGCACCTTCTGGTCCTACTGCTGCCCTGACCCGCGCTGCTGCTCTCCCGAAGGCACGCCACTGATCCTGCCCGGCACCTCGCGGATGGCCGCCGCCGCGACGTACGCCGGAATCCAGGTCCGGGGCTCCTTACGACAGATGGAGGCCAGGCTCGCACCGCTGTCCGTCTCCCGCGCGCCCGAGCAGGAGCAGGCACTCGACCAGGCAGCCAGCAACCTCGTCCCCGCCATGCTGGGATCTTCCGCCACCGCGGTGCGCTCACGGACGCTCGACCTCGCCGAACGCGTCCTTGGACGTTTCGGCCAGGCCGCGCCGGTGGCTGGGCGCTCGGCGGCGGACGATCGGGACGACGCCCTCCTCGCCCAGAGCGAAGCAGCCGAGATCATCCTCGGACTACAGGACCGCGTCACCCGCGACCAGGCCGCGGAATGGATGGAAGGACCGCAGGCGGAGCCCGCACTGCGCATGTGGCGGGCGCTCGCCCGACGCTGCGTCGGTGTCTACGGGGAGCACGCGGCGGCACCGCTGGCCCTGGCGGGCTGGGTCGCCTGGTCGCTGGGTGACGAGCCCGAGGCCAAGGTCGCGCTCAGCCGCGCCCTGCACGCCGATCCCGACTACGTGTTCGCCAAGTTGCTGCACCAGGCGTGCAACGAAGGCATCGACCCCGAGCCGCTGCGCCAGTCGCTGCGCGTGGAGCGGGCCAGGCGGTCGGCGGACGGTGCGTTGCGGGCGGCCGTTCAGGGCGAGCTGTGCCGGCTCGACGAGAAGACCACGAAGGTCGTACGCCAACGGAGCGCGCGAAGCACGGTCTCGTGTACGGGGCGGCAGGAGCCCGCGCAGCAGTCGCCGCAGCCCACGAGCGAGACGGGGAACGGAACCGAGGTGGCGGAGGCGCAGCGTGGTGCGGCTGCACCCGACCGTGCGGGCGATGGCCCAGGCGGCGACGCCTCTGCCTTGAGTTCCCTGGGGGCCTCTGGGCCCACGGGCTCCCTGCCCCTGGTCCCGCGTCAGCGGCGACGCGGCACGGAGGCGCGGCCGAGCAGGGGGAGCCGGCCGGCATCGGGTAGGGGCGCGGGGGAGTCGCGCGGCCCGGGCGGGCGGCACCGGATGCCGCGCCGGGGCGGCCCGCGGGACGCGAACGGCCGGAGCTAGTGCCGCCGGGCCGGCGAGCGGGTCACCGACCGGCTGCCACCTTGCGGCGAGCCGGCTGCCATGAGCCTCGCTCGGCGCCTGGGACGCGGCTCGCGGTCGGCCGCCTGGCCCGTGCTCCGGTGCCCTCCCGCCGGCCGGGTCCTCCCGGAGTGCCCCGCCCGCACAGCGGATGCGCGTAGCGATCACGTTGGCCGGAGTACTCGCAGGGAGCGGTCCCCGCCCGCGCTGCGGATTCCCCAACGACAGCGCGCCGCACCGGCCGCCGCCGACCCTGGCAGCAACAGCAACAGCAACAGCAACAGCAACAGCAACAGCAACAGCGCGGTGCCACCTGCGCGTGGCTTCGCACGAGGCAGGTGCTGGGGGCGGATGCGATCCCACGGAGGCGCGGGGCGGGCGTCGGCGTGCGGTGTCGCGGCCCCGGGTCGCAGCGTAGATCGGGGGCTTGGAGGACCGCAGGACCGCAGGAGAGCACGGGAGTTGAGAAGGAGAGGTGAGAAGAGTGTGGGCCGTTGGCCTACGAGTGGTTAGGCTGATGTACGCGGTCGTGCGGTGGATCTCGTCGAGGCAGTACAACGGCCTTTTTATCGTCAAGCAGACGACTATGATCCCTGCATGCCCTACGACCCGTCGGCCTTCCCGTCCTTTGCCGTCACCGTCGATCTGGTCGTACTCACGGTACGACGGCATGCGTTGTGCGCCCTCGCTGTTCGGCGAGGTGAGCAGCCGTTCCAAGGGCGTTGGGCCCTCCCCGGTGGCTTCGTGCGCGCGGATGAGGACCTGGCAGATGCTGCGGCGCGCGAGCTCATCGAGGAAACCGGGCTGCTCGCCCACGACCCGACGCTCCCGGCGCCGCCGAACGCCGCGCACCTGGAGCAGTTGGCCACCTACGGCGCTCCCAAGCGCGATCCGCGGATGCGCGTGGTCAGCGTCGCCCATCTGGCGCTCGCCCCCGATCTGCCGGCTCCCCGCGCAGGTGGTGACGCGCACAGTGCGCGGTGGGCCCCCGTCGAGTCGCTGCTCGACCAGGAGGGCGCGTTCGGGCGGGAGTCGGGACCCGCTGATGCACTCGCCTTCGACCACGCCCGCATCCTGGCGGACGGAGTGGAGCGAGCGCGTTCGAAGATCGAGTACTCCTCGCTCGCCACCGCGTTCTGCTCGCGTGAGTTCACCGTGGGCGAGTTGCGCCGCGTCTACGAAGCGGTGTGGGGAGTGGCGCTCGACCCCCGCAACTTCCACCGCAAGGTCACCGGGACGCCGGGGTTCTTGGTGCCGACCGGGGGGACGACGACGCGTCAGGGCGGCCGGCCGGCCCAACTGTTCCGAGCCGGTGGGGCGACGCTGCTCAATCCGCCGATGCTGCGGCCCGAGGTGTGACACGTTCGCGGTGCATAAGTTGCGTATGCGGAGAAAATAGGACAGGTGGGGTTACGGTGCTGGAGTAGCCCTCCTCCCACCTGCCGCAGTGCGGTCTCATGTCTCGCGAGTGAAGCCATGATCCAGGCCATCGGGCTGACCAGCGCCCCCCGCCGCAACCAGCCGCCCGCCGTCGATGACCTCACCTTCGAGGTGCGCCCCGGCCTCGTCACCGCCCTGTTTGGTGACGAGGGTGCGGGCAAGAGCACCGCGTTGCGTCTGTTGCTGCAACTGGAGTCGGGGCGCGGCCTCGCCCTCTTCCGCGGGCGTCCGCTCCATGCCGTGCCGCACCCCTCCCGTGAGGTGGGCGTCGTGCTCGGCGACGTCCCCGGGCACCCCGCGCGGACGGGCCGGGGCCACCTCAGGATGCTGAGCGCGGCGGCCGGGGTGCCGGTGCGGCGGGCGGACGAGGCGTTGGAGCTCGTGGGCCTGAGCGGTCTTGCCGAGCAGCGTCTCGGGGACTACTCGCGCGGCATGGACCGCAGGCTCGGGCTCGCCGCAGCCCTTCTGGGCGACCCCTACGCCCTGGTGCTCGACGAGCCCGCGCGGGAGCTTTCGCCGCGCGAGGCCGCATGGCTGTACGGCCTGCTGCGGGGCTACGCGGCCCAAGGCGGCGCCGTCCTCGTCTCGGCCAGCGAGCCCAAGGGGCTGGACCGGGTCGCCGACCGGGTGATCAGTATGGAGAGGGGGCGACTGGTAGCCGATCAGAGTGTTGCCGATTTCGCCCGTACACGACTGCGGCCACGGGTCGTCGTCCGGTCTCCGTTCGCCGACCGGCTGGGCGCCGTGCTGGCGCGGGAGGGGGCCGTCGCGGGGGAGCGGGTCGAGGTGGTGCGCGAGGGAGGCAGCCGCATCTCGGTGTACGGCAGTAGCTGCGCCACCGTCGGAGAGATCGCGTACCGCCACGGCATCCTGGTGCATCGGCTCGCCGACGAGGACGGCTGGCCGACGCCTACACCACCCCCGACACCAGCGGTGGCGGCCTGGTCCGACCAGACCTCCGGGCCCCGCGCGCTTGCGGCTCCGCAGCCAGGGCGGAGCCCGCGCCTGGCGCAGGCGGGTGGTGCGTGCGCCGACGACCACGGCGCGCCGGCCGAGGCTTACGGCGGCGAGGCGGCGGGTGCGCCGGAAGCTGCGGCGCGAGCGGCGCAGCCGAGCGATCGGGCGGTGTCCGGGCGCGGCTGGTGGGCCGGTCTCGACGAGATCGGGGCAACGGTCGGCCCCGCGGACGCCACGCCCTGGCCCATCCCGGACGACGAACCGGTGCCCGAGCCGAGCACGGCACCCGCCTCCCGGGCGCTGGCGCTGCCGCGCGTCCCCCCGCCGGGCCCGGCCGGGCCCATGCGGTACGAGCTGCGCCGCGCCGCCGGAGTGCGCACCATCTGGTACGTGCTGATCGCCACGTTCGCCGCCTCGGTCATCACCGGCGTACTCCTGGCGCGACTGGGGGACGTGGCCTCCGCCCGCATGTACACGAGCTGGCCAGGGCCGCTGCCGTTGCCTCCGGTGGCCGTCGGGGCCGGGCTGCTCGGCGCGCTCGCCTTCGGGCAGGAGTACCGGTACCCGGCGCTGGCCCCGACACAGGGCGCCGTGCCGCGGCGACTCGCCCTGCTCGCCGCGAAGTTGCTGGTCTGGTCGGTGGCCGCGGCGCTGCTCGCACTGGCCGCGGTGTTCGCCAACGGCGCCGTGCTGTGGCTCTGCTACGGCGCGGATGCGGCGCGCCCGCCGGTGGACTGGCCGCCGCTGCTGGCCGGTTGGTGCCTGTTGGTGATCGGCTGCGCCTGGGTGGGACTGCTGTCGGCCGCCGTACTGCGCTCCACGACGTGGGGCTTCACGGCGGCACTCGCCGTGCCGCTCGCCACGCTGACCCTCCTGCGGCGCACCGTCGACGAGCCGTCGGCGCGATCGTTGGAGGGCATGTCGGAGCGGGTGCGCCAGGCGACGCTGGCCGAGTGGCCGTCCGTCCCCGACCGCGGTACGGCGCTGGTGGGCCGGCTGGCCAGCGAGCCCATCGGTCAGGTGATGGCGCTCTCGATCTCCGTACTGTTGTGCGCTTATGTGCTCACGGCACTGCGCGGGCGACCGCGCCCCGGGCGTGCGGTGCGCTGGCAACGTGCCAAATGAGCACATGGGTGCCTACTCGTCGCGAGGGGGTTCCGACCAGGAGGTACGAGGACGCGGTCCTGACCGCGTGACTGTGCACAACCCCTCACAGCGCGTTCACTTCTGTCCGATTCGGCGTCAATTGGGTGGCCGTAGTCGATCACCCTTTCGTGTGCTTTTCACCAAAGACCCTAAGGGCCCCCGAAAGGCCGCCGACAAAGGATGCGTGAGTACCCTTGCGCACACCACCACGACCGCGGCTCGCCCCGCCGAATCCGGCCTCGCAGGTTCGGGCGAGCTTGACCGCTATCCCTACGCCGAGACCCCCGGTGCCGGACGCTCTGCCCTCCCCACCTGGGACACGGACACCGAGATGGGCCGAGTGGGCAGGCGCTCGGCCGGCAGTCGCGGCCGTGGCCTCCACGGCCAACTCGTCCAACAACTGGGACAGATGATCGTCTCGGGCGATCTCGGGGCCGACCGCCCGCTGGTCCCCGAAGAGATCGGCCAGCGCTTCGAGGTCTCCCGCACCGTCGTCCGTGAGTCACTGCGCGTGCTGGAGGCCAAGGGCCTGGTCAGCGCGCGACCCAACGTCGGCACGCGGGTCCGCCCGGTGAGCGACTGGAACCTGCTCGACCCGGACATCATCGAATGGCGCGCCTTCGGGCCGCAACGCGACGACCAGCGGCGGGAGCTGTGCCAGCTCCGCTGGACCATCGAGCCGCTGGCGGCCCGGCTCGCGGCGGGCAGTGGCCGCGAGGACGGCAAGGAGCGGCTCGCCGAGGTCGTCGAGATCATGAGCCATGCGCTCGGCCAGGGCGACGCGCTGACCTTCTCGCGGGCCGACGCCGAGTTCCACGCCGTACTGCTCCAGGTCGCGGGCAACCGCATGCTGGAGCACCTGGCGGGGATCGTCGCCTCGGCGCTCCAGGTCTCCGGAGGTCCGGTCACCGGTTGTGACCGCCCCACCGAGGCGAGTGTCGGACAGCACCGCCGGATCGTGGACGCGGTGAGCTCCGGCGACGGCGCCGGGGCGGAGGCCGCAATGGTCCAACTGCTCACGGTCCACCCCGAGGTCGACCGTGTGGTGCCCGCGCCGCGTGAACACTGACCGCGATCCCTGGCGGGGCGAGCGCTGACCCTCGTCGTCCAGGTGTGGCAGCGTCGCCGAACCCCCTTCGGTCGGTCCGGAGGGAGGCGGAGGTTCGGCGACGCGGCGGCTTTTGTTCGCTTAGTGCGGGTTTAGCACCGCTTTGGGGTGTGACTCGGGCCACGATGATTGGGCGTAACGCTCTTTGAGGCAGCGCGATGACTAAAGAGGTGGCAGCCGAGGACGGAATACGGATGTCGTTCGCGACGCTGTTGTCCTCTGTGTCTCCATCCGCGCCGTCGGTTCATCCTGCCGTCGGTCGTCGGCTCCGGTCCATGGGACGGGAGTCGGAAGCCGTTTCCATCGTTCCGAGAGGTTGTTCGTGTCGGCCAGCACATCCCGTACGCTCCCGTCGGAGATCGCCGAGTCCGAGTCTGTCATGGCGCTCATCGAGCGGGGAAAGGCTGAGGGGCAGATCGCCGGCGACGATGTGCGTCGGGCCTTCGAGGCTGACCAGATTCCGCCAACCCAGTGGAAGAATGTTCTGCGCAGCCTCAACCAGGTCCTCGACGAGGAGGGGGTGACGCTGATGGTCAGTGCCGCAGAGGCACCCAAGCGCACCCGCAAGAGCAGCGTCGCAGCGAAGAGCCCAGCCAAGCGCACCGCCACCAAGACCGTCGCGGCCAAGACGGTGGCGGCCAAGAAGACCACCACCGCGGCCACCGCTTCGACGGCCTCGGCCGAGGACCGCGCGGGCGCAGAGGGCGAGGCGCCCGCCAAGAAGGCCGCCGCGAAGAAGACCACCGCCAAGAAGGCGGTGGCGAAGAAGACCACCGCCAAGAAGACCGCTGCGAAGAAGACCGCGTCCAAGAAGGACGCCGACGAGCTCCTCGACGGCGACGAGCCGATCGAGGAGCCGCAGGCGCCCGGCGGCAAGGCTGAAGCCGGTGAAGGCGAGCCCGAGAACCAGGGCTTCGTCCTCTCGGACGACGACGAGGACGACGCGCCGGCGCAGCAGGTCGCTGCGGCGGGTGCGACCGCCGCCCCCGTCAAGGACTACCTGAAGCAGATCGGCAAGGTCCCCCTCCTCAACGCCGAGCAGGAGGTCGAGCTCGCCAAGCGCATCGAGGCGGGCCTCTTCGCCGAGGACAAGCTGGCCAACTCCGACAAGCTCGCGCCCAAGCTCAAGCGCGAGCTGGAGATCATCGCGGAGGACGGCCGTCGCGCCAAGAACCACCTCCTGGAGGCCAACCTCCGTCTGGTGGTCTCGCTGGCCAAGCGCTACACCGGCCGCGGCATGCTCTTCCTCGACCTGATCCAGGAAGGCAACCTCGGTCTGATCCGTGCGGTCGAGAAGTTCGACTACACCAAGGGCTACAAGTTCTCCACGTACGCGACCTGGTGGATTCGGCAGGCCATCACGCGGGCCATGGCCGACCAGGCTCGTACGATCCGCATCCCCGTGCACATGGTCGAGGTCATCAACAAGCTCGCCCGTGTCCAGCGCCAGATGCTCCAGGACCTGGGCCGCGAGCCCACCCCGGAGGAGCTGGCCAAGGAACTCGACATGACCCCCGAGAAGGTCATCGAGGTCCAGAAGTACGGCCGGGAGCCGATTTCGCTGCACACCCCGCTCGGCGAGGACGGCGACAGCGAGTTCGGTGACCTGATCGAGGACTCCGAGGCGGTCGTGCCCGCCGACGCGGTCAGCTTCACGCTGTTGCAGGAGCAGTTGCACTCCGTGCTCGACACGCTCAGTGAGCGTGAGGCCGGCGTGGTGTCCATGCGCTTCGGTCTCACGGACGGCCAGCCGAAGACGCTGGACGAGATCGGCAAGGTCTACGGCGTGACGCGTGAGCGCATCCGCCAGATCGAGTCGAAGACCATGTCCAAGCTGCGTCACCCGTCTCGCTCCCAGGTGCTCCGCGACTACCTGGACTGATCGGCGGCCATACGCTGCGCTTTTACGGGCCGGGACCTCCCTGTGGGGTCCCGGCCCGTGCGCTGTCCGGATGCGGGGCGCGCCCGTATGGGTGACGCTGAGCGCACAGCTCGCTGCGTTAGGTCAGGAGGCCTGTATGCGTACCCTGCTCTCTTCGCTGTCCACCTCATTGCTCGCGGCGCTCGTGGCCGTGCCGGCTCTGGCGGGGCCGGCGGCTGCGGAAGGCGTGGTGATCGGTGGCCAACCGGCGCGGGCGACGGAAGCGCCCTGGGTGGTGGCGCTCGGCAGCCGGGACCGGTTCGGTGATGCGCGCGCCGGCCAGTTCTGTGGTGGGGTCCTCGTCTCCCGGACCACGGTGCTCACTGCCGCGCACTGCATGGGCCGCGAGGTGCTCGGGGTGGACCGCGGGGCCGTCGGCGACCTGCGGGCGATCGTGGGGCGCCCCGATCTCCAGGGCGAGGGCGGCGAGGAGGTCCCGCTGCGCCGGCTGTGGGTCAATCCGGACTATGACCCGGCGACGAACGCGGGCGACATCGCCGTCCTGACCCTGGCGCGGGAGCAGCCGGCGGATCGGGTCATCGCGATGGCGCGCAGTGGGGACGCCGCCTATCGGCCGGGTACGAACGCCACCGTCTACGGGTGGGGAGACACCACGGGCATGGGGAACTACGCAACGAAGCTCATGGCGTCCGAGGTGAAGATGCTCGACGACCAGCGCTGCGAGGAGGCGTACCCCGGCACGAACGAGGGCACCTACCTGGCGCGCTCCATGGTGTGTGCGGGGGAGCCCGGTGGTGGGCGGGACGCCTGTCAGGGGGATAGCGGTGGTCCGCTGGTGGCGCGGGGGCGCCTGGTCGGGCTGGTCTCCTGGGGCAGCGGTTGTGCCCAGCCGGGGAGCCCGGGGGTCTACACGCGGATTTCCGCGGTGGCGCCGCTGGTGGAGCGCCACGGCTGAGGTCCGCTCGCTCCGATGAGAGACGAGGAGGGCGGTCGCCCCACGCTGTGTGGGGTGACCGCCCGCGCCGGCTTGGCCGGTCCTCGCTCGTCGTGGGTGCGATGTGTCAGCGTTCCTCGGGGGACGCGGACGCCGGTGCAGCGGTCAGCCGCTCGGTCTCGTCCTGTATTTCCGCGGCGATCTTCTTGAGTTCTGGCTCAAACTTGCGCCCGTGGTGGGCGCAGAAGAGCAGATCGCCACCGCTTGTCAGCACGACGCGCAGATATGCCTGGGCGCCGCAACGATCGCAGCGGTCAGCGGCCGTCAGCGGGCTCGCGGGGGTCAGAACAGTAGTCACGTCGCCTCTTCTCTAGCTCGACGAGCTGTCGTACCAGGGTCAACATCCAACCAGGCCGAAAACGTTCCCGTTCGTGGCTTTCGCTCGAAACTTTTTTCCGAGTCGGCTGGATGGTGACGGTTGGCGGCGAATGAGCCGTATTTCGGTGGCTTACGGTTTCACGTCGCTTGTCGGTCTTGTCCCGCCGGCTGGGTTGCCGGGTTGTTCATCAGGACGTGCCCGGAGCCTAAATGGTTCATGCCTCCTTGGGAACGTGATGTGCGCGTCACCCTATTGAGGGATCGAACGTACGAGCGACTCTCGTTTAGCATGGACGTACTCACGGGTGGCTGCACAAAGGCTCTACCAGGCCTCTGTACGCTTCTGGCGGCGACTAGCCCACCCATGAGCCCGGCCGAGGGCCAGCTTGAAATTCAGCGAGGAGCGAACCGCGTGACCGCCGAGATGTCTGTGCCGTCCACTGCGCTGCTGACCGGAGCAGACCGAGGCGGATCCAACTACACCGCGCGGCACCTGCTCGTCCTGGAGGGACTGGAAGCGGTCCGTAAGCGCCCCGGCATGTACATCGGCTCCACGGACAGCCGCGGCCTGATGCACTGCCTCTGGGAGATCATCGACAACTCGGTGGACGAGGCGCTGGCCGGTTACTGCGACCGGATCGAGGTGTTCCTGCACGAGGACGGCTCGGTCGAGGTCAGGGACAACGGGCGCGGCATCCCCGTGGACGTGGAGCCCAAGACCGGGCTTTCGGGCGTCGAGGTCGTGATGACCAAGTTGCACGCGGGCGGCAAGTTCGGCGGCGGCTCGTACGCGGCCTCCGGCGGTCTGCACGGCGTGGGCGCTTCCGTGGTGAACGCGCTGTCGGCGCGGCTGGACGTCGAGGTGGACCGCAGCGGGGCCACGCACGCCATCAGCTTCCGCCGCGGGGTCCCCGGGATCTTCACCGAATCCGGCCCCGAGGCGCCGTTCGACCCGGCGAACGGTCTGCTCAAGGGCAAGCGCGTGCCCAAGACCCGGACCGGCACCCGGGTGCGGTACTGGGCGGACCGGCAGATCTTCCTCAAGGACGCCAAGCTCTCGCTCGACACCCTGCACGCCAGGGCCCGCCAGACGGCCTTCCTGGTGCCCGGACTGACGTTGATCGTCCGGGACGAGCGCGGGGTGGAGGAGGACAAGCCGGTCGAGGAGACCTTCCGGTACGACGGCGGGATCAGCGAGTTCTGCGAGTACCTCGCGCAGGACAAGGCGGTCTGCGACACCCTCAGGCTGTCCGGGCAGGGCAGCTTCAAGGAGACCGTGCCGGTGCTCGACGAGCGGGGGCACATGACGCCGACCGAGGTCACCCGGGAGCTCGGGGTCGACATCGCGATGCGGTGGGGCACCAGCTACGACACCACCGTCAAGTCCTTCGTCAACATCATCGCCACGCCCAAGGGCGGCACCCACGTCTCCGGCTTCGAGCGTTCGATCACCAAGACCATCAACGAGGCGCTGCGCTCGGCCAAGGTGCTGCGGGTCTCCGAGGACGACGTGGTCAAGGACGACGCGATGGAGGGGCTGACCGCGGTCGTCACGGTGCGGCTCGCCGAGCCCCAGTTCGAGGGGCAGACCAAGGAGGTCCTCGGCACCTCGGCGGCCTCCCGGGTGGTGGCCAATGTGGTGGCCAAGGAGCTGAAGGCGTTCCTGGCCTCGCCCAAGCGGGACGTCAAGCAGCAGGCCCGGGCCGTGATGGACAAGGTTGTCGCCGCCGCGCGCACCCGGATCGCGGCCCGGCAGCACAAGGACGCGCAGCGCCGTAAGACGGCCCTTGAGTCCTCCTCGCTCCCGGCCAAGCTCGCAGACTGCCGCAGCGACGCGGTGGACCGCAGTGAGCTTTTCATCGTGGAGGGCGACTCAGCGCTCGGTACGGCCAAGCTGGCCCGGAACTCCGAGTTCCAGGCCCTGCTGCCCATTCGCGGCAAGATCCTCAACGTGCAGAAGTCCTCCATCACGGACATGCTCAAGAACGCCGAATGCGGCGCGATCATCCAGGTCATAGGAGCGGGGTCGGGGCGTACCTTCGACATCGACCAGGCGCGCTACGGCAAGGTGATCTTCCTGGCCGACGCCGATGTGGACGGGGCGCACATCCGCTGTCTGTTGCTCACGCTCTTCCAGCGGTACATGCGGCCCATGGTGGAGCAGGGGCGGGTGTTCTCCGCCGTGCCTCCGTTGCACCGGGTGGAGCTGATCCAGCCCAAGAAGGGCCAGGACAAGTACCTGTACACGTACTCGGACGACGAACTGCGGCAGACGCTGCTGGAGCTGGAGCGGAAGAAGATCCGCTTCAAGGACGGCATCCAGCGGTACAAGGGCCTCGGTGAGATGGACGCCGACCAGTTGGCCGAGACGACGATGGACCCGCGCCACCGCACCCTGCGCCGGATCAACATCAGCGACCTGGAGGCGGCCGAGCGGGCCTTCGACCTCCTCATGGGCAATGAGGTGGCGCCGCGCAAGGAATTCATCACCAGCTCCGCCGCGACGCTGGACCGGTCGCGCATCGACGCCTAGGGGGTTGCGGCGAAGGGGGCGTGCGGCCCCCGGGGCGGCCCGCTGAGGCGCTGTGACGTGGGGCGGCTCCGATGGTGGGCCGCGCCCTCGTTCCGGCTGCGGGCGGGGCGGCAGGCGCCGTGCGTGCCGTCGCCGTGACGGAGCGCAGCCTTCCGGGCCGCGGAGCGACGTACACGATCCTGCGTTGATCGACGTGTGCGGCGAGCCGGGCCGTGGACCAGGTGTCGGGGCGGGCCCGGGGTGGCCCCGGCAGGTGGGTCAGGGGGCGCGCCAGGCGTAGCGGTGTTCGGGGCGGCCGGTTTCGCCGTAGCGCAGGCTCAGCCGGACCCGGCCGGCGCGCTCCAGCAGCTTGAGGTAGCGCTGGGCGGTCTGGCGGCTGAGGCGGGAGCGGTCGGCCACCTCCTGGGCCGAGAGCGGTCCCTCGGCGGTGCGCAGGACCTGGCGTACGAGGTCCGCGGTGAGCGGGGAGTGGCCCTTGGGTAGGGCGGCGGGGTCGGCCGCGGTGCCGCCGAGGGCGCTGAAGATGCGGTCGACCTGGTCCTGACCTGCCTCTTCACCGCTGGCGAGGGCCCGGCGGACGGCGGCGTACGCCTCCAGTTTGGTGCGCAAACCGGCGAAGGCGAAGGGCTTCACGAGGTACTGGAGGGCGCCGTGGCGCATCGCGGCCTGCACGGTGGCGACGTCACGCGCTGCCGTCACCATGATCACGTCGGTGTGGTGGCCGAGTTGGCGCAGCCGGGCAACGAGCGCGAGGCCGGTCTCGTCCGGTAGGTAGTGATCGAGGAGTACCAGGTCCACGGTGGTGCGCTCGACGTGGGCCAGGGCCTCGGCTGCGGTGTGCGCGCGGCCGACGACGGCGAAGCCGGGGACCTTCGCCACGTACGCGGCGTTGATCTCGGCCACCCGGACGTCGTCGTCCACGACCAGTACGTCGATCATCGGGGCTCCTCGGTAAGTGCGTCCGGCAGGACGATGGTGAACTCGGCGCCGCCGGTGTCGGGGCCCGAGACCCGGGCGCTGCCGCCCTGGCGTTCGGCGAGCCGGCGGACGAGGGCGAGACCGATGCCGCGCTTGCCGTGGGCCGGTGGCGCCTTGGTGGTCCAGCCCTCGTTGAAGATCAGTTCGCGCTGGTCGACGGGGATGCCGGGGCCGGTGTCGGTGACCCGGACCAGCAGCGTGCAGCCCTCCGCGTACAACTCGATCTCCACGGCCGGCTCGGGGGCGCCGGGCGCGGCGTCCAGTGCGTTGTCGACCAGGTTGCCGACGATGGTGACCAGGCCGGGCGGGTCGATCACCCGGTTGGGGAGCCAGGTGTGCGGGGAGACGCGGAGCGAGACGCCGCGTTCGGCGGCGACGGTGGCCTTGCCGACCAGGAGCGAGGCGAGCAGGGCGTCGTGCACGCGCTCGGTGACCTGTTCGGCGGTGGCCCGGTGGACGCCGACGGCCTCGGTGATGAACTCCACGGCCTCCTCGTACAGTTCGAGTTCGAGCAGGCCGAGGAGGGTGTGCAGGCGGTTGGCGTGTTCGTGGTCCTGGGCGCGGAGGGCGTCGATCAGGCCGCGGGTGCCGTCGAGTTCGCGGCCGAGCCGTTCCAGTTCGGTGCGGTCGCGCAGGGTGGCGACCGCGCCGCCGTCGTCGGTGGGCATCCGGTTGGCGACGAGCACCCGCCCGTTGCTGACGGTGAGCAGGTCGGCGCCGGTGACGTGGCCCGCGAGGACGTCGGTGGTCCGGCCCGGGGGGAGGACCTCGTGCAGGGGGCGCCCGGTGTCGGTCGGGTCGAGGTCGAGCAGGCGCTGTGCCTCGTCGTTGATGAGCCGGATTCGGCCTCGCTCATCGAGGGCGAGTACGCCTTCCCGGATGCTGTGCAGCATTGCCTCGCGTTCGACCAGCAGCGCGGAGATATCGGAGAACGCCAGGTCGTGGGTGCGTCGTTGGAGTCTGCGGGCCACCAGGTAGGCGGCTATCGCGCCCACGGCGAGGGCGCCGCCGGCGTACGCCAGGAGTCCTGGGACGGCGGAAAGAAGTCGGTCCCGTACGTTCTCGTACGCGATGCCGACGGAGACGGCGCCGACGATGGCACCGTTCTCGTCGCGCAGCGGGACCTTGCCGCGGGCGGAGCGGCCGAGGGTGCCGCGGTCGATCTCCATCAGTTCGCGCCCGGACAGGACCTCGCTCGGATCGGTGGAGACGCGTCGGCCTATCTGTTCCGGCGAGGTGTGCGACCAGCGGACCCCGTTCCGGTCCATGACCACGACGTATTCGGCTCCGGTCGAGCGTCGGATCTGCTCGGCCTGGGCCTGGATCGGGCCGTCGGGGGTGGGGCGGGAGGTGCGGAGTTGGTCGTCGAGTTCCGGCCGGGCGGCGGTGGTCTGGGCGATGGCCAGGGCCCGGTGCATGGCCTGGTCGTCGAGTTGGGAGCTGAGCGGCGCCAGGAACAGCCCAGTGGCCAGGGCCGTGACCCCGGTGGTGATGGTCAACTGCACCAGGAGCACCTGTGAGAAGACGCGCCGGGGCCACCCGATCCGCATCCGTCCGCCTCCGTTCCGTCCCCCGTCGCCACCGCGGCCAGCCCTGGCGCGTACCGGTGGAACCGCCCCTTCCGATCCACTCATGGGGATGAACGTACGGGGGCGCGGGCGTCGGCGCCGCGCGCGGTGGGGTTTTGGGTGTCCGTTCTAGCCTGAGCAAAAGGCGCGCAACAGAGAGCGGAACGTTTTTGCTGGTCAGCGCCGGGTGAGGAAGGCGGACAAGAGGGGCGAAGGGGTTGGTCCGGCGGCCGGGGTCTGGGGTGGGGGGTTGGGGGTTCGCGGGCCTCGCCTGGCGCCGGCCTCAGGTGGCCAGCGGGTGGATGGCGAGCACGTCGACGCGGGCCGGGGTGCCCGGGGTCGCGCCGCAACTCTCCGGGCGGGGGAGTTCGGCGGGGAGTTGGGCGAGGGCGACCTGCCAGCCGCGCCCGTCGGTGTGCCGGACGGTGGCGGCCCAGCCGGGGGCCGCCGGCTGGGCGGCGGCCAGTTCCGCAGACAGCGGCTGGTGGGCGAGGTCGGCAACCGTGAGCGCATCGGCCTGCGGCTCGTCGATGTGCCGGCGTACGGCGAGGGCGGCGGCCTGCCCGGGGCGGTCCCAGGCGGAGCGCCCGCGCGCGCCTTCGGTGACGATCCGCCCGCGCCGCGCGCCGGCCAGGACTTCCTTGACGGAGTGCGCGGTGGCCCTGCCGTACGCGTACCCGTACGGCAGCACCACCAGGGTGGGCGAGAAGCGGTGGCCGCCGATGTGGGTGATCTCCCAGACGTCGGCGCCGCTGGTGGCCAGTTCAGCGGCGAGCGGCCGGCCGAGCAGGGCGCAGCAACGATCCCGCTTGCCGTTGGTGCACACCAGGGCGAGGGGCTCGCCCGCGTACGGCTCCCAGCGGGGGAGGGGCATGGGGGCATCGGGAGAGCCGGGGGCGGGGCGGGCGGTGGCGTCCAGGGCGTGGACGTCGCCGGCGCCCAGGGCCGCGAAGTCCAGGGCGAGGAGCGCCGCAGGATCGGTGACCTGGGCGGTCCGCATCCAGGACCGGCCGGGCAGGGTGTGGGCGACGATCACCTGCTGCCGGGTCGGCAGGTGGCAGTCGGCGTGCCGGCCCGGGCGCCGGATGAGGGCGACGCGTACGCCGGTGCCCTCGGCCGCCTGCTCCAGGGCGCGCCCGACGGCCGGGTCGAGGTGGCTCGCGGTGACGGCCTTGGCGCCCCAGGGGCCGCTCTGCTCGATCAGTAGCCAGGTACGGGCGGTGGCGGCGGTGCCGGCTAGGGGCTCGGCCAACTCCCGTGACCTGGTCGCACAGGTGCTCACGCAGGTGAGCCTAACTTGATCTTCGGCCCGGGCCGGGCGTGCCGGTCGGCGTGACCTGTTCCGGCCGCGTCGATCGCCTTGGTGGGGGCGGAATCGGGCCTGGTGCGTGGGTGGGGAAGGGGGTGGGGCGGGCTGCGCCGTTTGGGGGATGGGGTGGGGTGGGGTGGATGTGGGGCATGGGGTGGGGCCCGCGAGGTGGGTGTGGCCCGTGGAGTGGGCTATCGACCCGTGGGGGGCGGGGGCTCTGCGGCCCGGCTCGGTGGTGTGGTGGGCGGCCGTGTGACGGTAGCGGCGTAGCTTCTGGCTGGCGGGGCTGGCGGGGCTGGCGGGGCTGGCGGGGCTGGCGGGGCTGGCGGGGCTGGCGGGGCTGGCGGGGCTGGCGGGGCTTGTAGGGCTGGTAGGGCTGCGCGGGGTTTCTGGGGCCGCTTCACCCCGCTCCGCCCTGCCTCACCCCGCCCTCGCCCCGGCTCACCCTGCTCCGCCCCGGCTCGCCTCCCCCCGCTCCGCCCGGCCTCACCCTCACCCCACTGCCTCGCCCCGCTCCGGTCGCGACTCCGCCTCAGCCTCGCTCCTGCCCAACCCTCGGCCCCGCTCCGGCTTCGGCCCTGCCCCGCCCCCACCCCAACCCCACCCCCGAATCAGGGCAGGGGTTGGGGCGGTCGGGGGCCGGTGTAGTGGCCGCTGGGGCGCATGCGGAGGGGGGATTCGGCGTACTCCTCCAGTGCGTGGGCGATCCAGCCCGCCACTCTGGCCAGGGCGAACACCGTCTCGCCGGCCTCGGACGGCATGCCGGCCGACACCGTCAGGACCGCGAGTGCCAGATCCACGTTGGCGTGCAACTCGGTGTGCCGGGCGGCCGTCGCCTCCACCTCGCGGGCGGCGGCCAGCGCGGCAGCCGCCTCGGGGACCTCCGCGAGCAGGGCGAACAGCGTCCGGGCGCGGGGGTCGTGCGCCGGGTACAGCGGGTGGCCGAGCCCGGGCACGCGCCCACCGGCGCGCAACTGGTCGGCCACCACCACGGCCGCGCTGCCGCGCTCCAGCGCCTCGGTCAGCATCCGGTGGGCGAGGCCGCTGGCGGCGCCGTGGAGCGGGCCGTCCGCCGCGCCGAGTCCGGCTGACACGGCGGCGTACGGGTGTGCCCGGGCCGATGCGGCGACCCGTACGGCCAGTGTCGATGCGGCCAGGTCGTGGTCGATGAGCAGCACCAGTGCGGTCTGGAGCGCGCGCAGCGAGGCGGGGGTAGGGCGGTGCGGGGAGAGCCGGAGCCACAGTTGCTCGGCGATGCTCGGCGCCTGGTGGGTGGTGGTTGCGCCGTCGTCGTCGGGGTGTGTCGTGGGTCGGGGTGCGCTCAGGGGGGTGCGCGGGGCGGTCGGGGGCGCGGCGGGGGTGTCTGGCCCGGCCGGGTGGGGCGGTTGGTTCGGGTGGGGTGCCGGTGGTGGAGCCGTGGGCCGGTCGGACGCGAGGGCCGGGGCTGGGATCGGGGTCGGTCGGGTCAGGTCGCCTGGCAGCCGGTTGGCCTCGGCGCCGGGGCGGCCGGGGGCGGGCGAGGGGCCGGTTCCGGCCGTTGCGGCGGTCGGGCTGGGCGGCTGCGCCCCCGTCGCCGGCGGCGTGGGCCGGTCGGGCCCGGTTCCCGCGGGTGCGGCGTCGCTCCCGGTGGCGTACGGGGGTGGCTGCTGGCCCGGCGCGTAGGGGAGGGCGTCCACCAGCGTGGCGATCAGGCTGCGTGCGCTGGCGAGCACGGTCTGCGGGCTGAGGTCGAAACGGAGCGGATCGGCTGCCGCGGCGGCGATGGCGGCTACTCGCAGTCCGTCCATTGGGCCGCTGTGCGGGGGCAGCGCGGCCACCGCCCGGCGCGCTGCGGCACGGGTCTCCGGTGGCGCGGTGAACCGTCGCCCCGGCCGGAGCCGCCCGGTCCACAGCCACTCGGCGACCTCCTCGTAGCTGTACCGCTGGGCCAGTTCGGTGGCGTCGACGCCGCGGTAGTGGTGGCGGTCCGGCGTGATGAGGGTGATGCCGGTGCGGACGAGTGTGCCGCCGGGGGCCGGCTGGGCGGCGGGCTGCGCGGGGGAGTCGCGCCGGCCGCGGCGCGCGAGGGCCGCCACCTCGTGGGCGTCGAAGGTGCTGCCCCGTTCGCCCGGCGTGCGGTGGCTGGTGAGTTGGCCGCGGCTGACGTAGGCGTACACCGTCTCGGGTTTGACGCCGAGGAGTTCGGCCGCCTCGCGGGTGGTCAACCGGCGCGCGTCGGCGCCGTTCGTTGCCTCGGGGTCCGCTTCCGTGTCCGCCATGGCCCCACCGTATCCATGCCCGTAGCCAGCAATGCATGTTGATTTATGGCCTACTAATCAATATTGACAATCTGATCATCCATATCGGACAGTCAAATCAATGTGAGGAGAGGAGTTGGAGATGTCGCATCAGGAGATCGGGGCGCCCGCGGGAGAGGCCCCGTCGGTGGAGCAGGCGCACCAGCCCCAGCAGCCCCAGCACACCCAGCCGTCGCCGCCGGCGCAGTCGGATGCGGGCCGGGGCGCGCAGCGGAGCGGGGAGCGTGGTGAGCCCATCGAGGTGCCGCGCGGACTGGCCGGAGTCGTCGTGACCGACACCGCGCTCGGAGACGTACGAGGCCGCGAGGGCTTCTACCACTACCGCCAGTACTCGGCCGTGGAACTCGCCGAGAGTCGTACCTTCGAGGACGTCTGGCACCTGCTGTTCCATGGCGCACTGCCTACCGCGACCGAGCGGGACGCCTTCGCTGCGCACACCGCTGAGCTGCGCAGACTGCCCGATCCGGTGGCGGCGGCGCTGCCCGGGATCGCCCTGGCGAGCGGGGCGTCAGGGCCGCTGGCCGGGCTGCGCACCGCGCTCTCCCTGTGGGGCGCGTGCGTCGGACTCAAACCGTTGTACGACATCGACGCGGAGCGCCGGCGCGCGGACGCGCTGGCCGCGTGCGCCGTGGTGCCCACGGTCTTGACGGCGCTGCACCGGCTCGGCGCTGGGCTGGAGGCCGTCGCGCCGCGGGACGACCTGCCGTACGCCGCCAACTACCTGTACATGTTGACGGGTTCGGAGCCGGACCCGCAGCAGGCCCGGGCCATCGAGCGGTACTTGATCTCGACCATCGACCACGGATTCAATGCGTCCACCTTCACGGCCCGGGTGATCACCTCCACCGGTGCGGATCTGGCCGCCTGCCTGGTGGGCGCGGTCGGCGCGCTGTCCGGGCCGCTGCACGGTGGGGCGCCGAGCCGGGCGCTGGACACCCTCGACGCCATCAAGACCCCCGACCGGATCGACGCCTGGATCAGGGAGCGGGTGCTGGCCGGGGACCGGATCATGGGCTTCGGGCACCCCGTCTACCGCACGGAGGACCCGCGGTCCCGGATGCTGCGCGGCGTTGCGCAGGGCTTCGGCGGCCCGCTGGTGGACTTCGCCGTCGAGGTGGAGGCGCAGGTGGAAGCGATTTTGGCGGAGCTGAAGCCGGGGCGCGAGCTGCACACCAACGTCGAGTTCTACGCCGGCGTCGTGATGGAGCTGTGCGGGTTGCCGCGTGCCATGTTCACGCCCACCTTCGCCGCGGCCCGGGTCGTGGGCTGGAGCGCCAATATCCTGGAGCAGGCGGAGGACTCGAAGATCATCCGCCCGGCGGCCCGCTACGTGGGGCCGCCACCGCCGCAGCCCGTACCCGCCGTGTGAGAGGTCCCCCGTTGAGCGAGCAGCAGATCCCGGTCATCGTCCTCGCGGGCTTCCTGGGGTCGGGCAAGACCACCCTGCTCAACCATCTGCTCCGGCGCAGCGGCGACACCCGGATCGGGGTGATCGTCAATGACTTCGGGGCCATCGAGATCGACGCGATGAGCGTGTCGGGGCAGGTGGGTTCGACGGTTTCGCTCGGCAACGGCTGCCTGTGCTGTGCGGTGGACGTCAGCGAGCTCGACGGCCATTTGGACGCGCTCACGGCACCCGCCGCTCGCCTAGACGTCATCGTCATCGAGGCGAGCGGGCTGGCCGCGCCGCAGGAGCTGGTGCGCATGGTGCTGGCCAGCGACAACCGCCGGGTGGTCTACGGCGGGCTGGTCGAGGTCGTGGACGCGGCCGAGTTCACCGCCACCCGGGAGCGGCACCCGGAGGTCGATCGGCACCT
This sequence comes from Streptomyces sp. HSW2009, assembly GCF_040240285.1. Lineage (NCBI taxonomy): Bacteria > Bacillati > Actinomycetota > Actinomycetes > Kitasatosporales > Streptomycetaceae > Streptomyces > Streptomyces sp. HSW2009. The sequence continues at coordinate 38,641 of NZ_JBEHZD010000011.1, forward strand.
GGCCATGGCCGATCTGATCGTGCTCAACACGGACGACCGGGTGCCCGAGACCGACCGCAAGGCGCTCGGCGACCTGCTCGCCGAACTGAGCCCGGGCACCGCGGTCATCGCCGCCGAGCACGGCCGCGTCGACCCCGAGCTGCTGTTCGCGTGCCGCCCGCGGGACGAGAGCGCGGTCCGGCAGCTCACCTTCGAGGACCTGCGCGCGGAACTCGGCCTCGGCGACGAACCTCCCCTGGAGCACCTGCACGCCGGGTACGAGAGCCTGTCGTTCACCGCGCCGACGCCGCTGGACCCGCAGCGCCTGATGGCGTTCCTCGACTCCAGGCCGACCGGCCTGTACCGGATCAAGGGCTTCGTCGACTTCGGCACCGGCGATCCGCGCAACCGGTACGTGCTGCACGCCGTGGGCCGGTTCCTGCGCTTCTACCCGGAGCCCTGGCCATCGGCCGCGGCCCGGGAGACCCAACTGGTCCTCATCGGCTCCGGCCTCGACGTCCCCGCACTCCGGGAGCGGCTGGCGGCGTGTCGTACGGACGGGGCGGGGCCGGAGCCCGTCGCCGGGACGGTCGGACTGGCCGGCGCGACGCCGCCGGCCGTCGCCCGCAGCATGTGGGGCGTACTGCGGTACGTCGAGCACGCCGAGCAGGAGCAGGACGAGGAGTAGGGGCGGGGGCGCGGCACGCGCGCGGGAGACAGCTCGCCGCTGAGACGCCGTCCGCCGCGCCCGCTACCCCGCGCCCACCAGGCACCGCCCGGCCGACCACCTGCATGCCGTGGCCGCCACCCGCCACCCGCACCAGCCGTACGGCGTGGCCACTCGCCTCCGGCGGGCCGGAACGGGCCGGCCGCGGTGGCCGTACGGCGGATGGCCGGCCGTAAGCCACCCGTACACCTTCCGCGGCCTTGCCCCCGCCCGCCGCAACCAGCCGTACGACGGACGCCCTGCCAGCCCCAGCCCCAGCCGCACGAAGACGGCCCGACCAACCCCGGCCACCGCCGCACGGCTCGCTCACGCGCACCACCGCGGGGGGGGGGGGGGGGGGGCCGCCGCCGGCTGTGTTTTAAAAAACAGAGGCGCGGCCCCGAAACCTTTGTTTATATAGGGGGGGGGGCCGTGAATTAAAAAAA
>NZ_JBEHZD010000110.1:0-17554 GCF_040240285.1 Streptomyces sp. HSW2009
CCGGCCGGCGGGGGGGGGCGGGGCCCCCCCCCCGGGCCCCCCCCCGGGCGGGGGGGGGGGGCGGCCGCGGGCCCGGGGGGCCGGCCGGGCGCGCCCGGGGGGCGGGCGCGGGGGGGCCCCCCCCGCCACGCCACCGCGCCCGGCCCCGGAGCGCCCACGGCCCCGGCCGCGTCGAGCCCCCGCGTCGCCCCCCGCGGGCCCGCAACCGCCCGCCGACCCACCCCATCCCCGTACCGAGGACGTGAGCAACCCGTGCACATATGGCGAGAGATACGCGGCTTCCCGCTCGCCAGCCGTCTCCTGTTGGTCAACCAGTTCGGTGTGAACACCGGCTTCTACCTGCTCATCCCCTACCTCGCCACACACCTGAGCACCGACCTCGGCATGTCGGCCGCGGTGGTCGGCATCGTGCTCGGCGTGCGCAACCTCAGCCAGCAGGGGCTCTTCATCGTCGGCGGGTCGGCGGCCGACCGGCTCGGCGCCCGCGGCGTGATCATCGCCGGCTGTGCGCTGCGCACCGTGGGGTTCGCCCTCTTCGCGCTCGGCGACGGGCTGGCCGTGCTGCTGGCCGCGTCCGTGCTGAGCGGGGTGGCCGGGGCGTTGTTCAACCCCGCCGTACGCGCCTATTTGGCACAGGAGGCGGGTGAGCGCAAGGCGGAGGCGTTCGCCCTGTTCAACGTGTTCGCCACCACCGGGGCCCTGGTCGGGCCGGTGCTCGGCAGCGCCCTGTTGCTCATCGACTTCCGGGCGGCGGCCCTGACCGCCGCCGCCGTCTTCGCGCTGCTGACCCTCGCGCAGGCGCTTGTCCTGCCCGCCCGCGCGGTGCCACCGGCGCCCGGCAGCGTGCTCGGCGACTGGCGCGAGGCGGTCGGCAACCGGGCCTTCCTCGCCTTCTCGCTCGCCATGGTCGGCATGTTCACGCTGGAGAACCAGCTCTACCTGCTGCTTCCCGCCGGGGCCCGCCGGGCCAGCGGCTGGGACGGCGCGGCCGGCCTGGTCTTCCTCGTCGGCACGATCGCCAGCCTCGTCCTCCAACTGCGCATCACCGCCCGACTCGGCCAGCGCGGCGCACGGGCCCGGTGGATCGGCTGCGGGGTGGCCCTGATGGGGCTGGCGTTCCTGCCGCCGCTGGCGGTCAGCGGCGCGGCGCCACCGGACGGCCCGGCTGGGGCGGCGCTCGCCCTGCTGCCGCTGCTGGCCGGGGCGTTGCTGCTGGCGCTGGGGACGATGGTGGCCCAGCCGTTCGTGATGGAGCTGATCCCGCGGTTCGGCCACGCCCGGCTGACCGGCACCTACTTCGGCGTCTTCTACGTGGTCTCCGGCATCGCGGCGGCACTGGGCAACGCGGCCGTCGGCTGGGCGATGGACGCGGGCGGTCGGCACGGCACCCCCTGGCTGCCGTGGGCCTGCTGCGCGGGGATCGGCCTGGCATCGGCCGCGGCGGTGGGTTGGCTCTACCGGTCGGGTGCGCTGCCCGTGACCGGGGGCGCGCCGGAACGGCAGCGGCGTTCGGGGCCGCCCGAACCACCCGAGCCGCCCGAGCCGCCCAAGCCGCGGGAACTCCCGGAACTCCCGGAACGGCAGACGGTGGACTCGGCATCGGCTGGCTCCGTACCGCACCAGCCCACCGACGCCCTTCACGGCGAACGCGACGGTGAATCCCGCGGTGAATCCCACGGCGAAACGTACGGCCAACGCCACGACGCCCGCCAAGGCGATCCGAAGGGAGCACGGCGATGATCGACCGCCCCACCGTCCCGCCCCGTCGACCCACCGCACCGCCCCCTGTTCAACGGACCGGCCCCGCCGCGGACCCCGCGGCCCCGTCCGCCGCGACGGCGCCCCCACAGGCCGCGGGCCCCGGAGCCGCCGCTGTCACGACCGCGCACACCACACCGCGCACCAGCGGCAACCTGCTCACCGACCAGCCGGCCCTGTACGAGGCGCGCTTCCCCGATCCGGGGCGGCTCGCGGGGCGCTGGGCGGAGGCGACGCTGCGCGCGCACGGGGCCGGGCCGCGCGTGCTCGACCTCGGGTGTGGCACCGGCAGGGACGCGGCCCACCTCCAGGCGGCCGGGCGCCGGGTGGTGGCCGCCGACCTGTCGCCCGCGATGCTCCACTACGCGCAGCGGCACCATCCCGGACCCCGCTACGTCACCGCTGACCTGCGCGGATTCGACTTCGGTCGGGGCGTTTTCGACGCCATCACCTGTCTGGACAGCGCCCTGTTGTACTGCCACACCGGGGCCGACCTCGATGGGTTGCTCGCCTCCTGCCGGCGTGCGCTGGCCCCCGGCGGGCTGCTCCTGGCCGAACTGCGGAACGGGGCGTTCTTCCTGGGCAACACCGAACTCCTCGACACCCCGGGGCACACCCGATTCGACTGGCAGGGCGTCAGCTACTCGGCCACCACCACGCTCAGGCTCGACCGGGCCGGGCAACTGCTGCGCAGGCGTCGGGTGTGGACGTTCGACGACGGCTCCGACCCCGTCGAACAGCATTCGGCCTGGCGGCTGCTCTTTCCGCAGGAGTTGCGGCATCTGCTGGCCAGCCACGGCTTCCGGGTCCACGAACTCCACGACGGTCCAGGACCGCGGACCGAACCCGCCTGGAGCGAGGACGCGCCGCCGCCGCGCGGCACCGCGGACGGTGACCGGTTGCATCTGGTTGCCGAACGTGCCCCGTATGAGCGGTAGTTGACGCCCTCTCCGGGACCGCTGGCCCGGTTCTGCCCAGGGCCTGGCCTCGGCTCCGGATCTGCTTCCGGGCCCCGCGCCCCCTTGGCCGTACGCCGTCCCCTCCCGTACCCCGGCCCCACCGCTCGTACGCGGCGTACTCCCGCACCCCTGTCGTGGCACCCGGGCCACCCCCACATCCCACCCACCCCCACATCACACCCGTACGTACATCACACCCACCTCGTACCAGGAGTCCCCGTGACCCAGTCCCAGCCTCAGCCCCCGATCGAGCCCCAGCATGAGCCCAAGCCTCAGCCCGAGACGGCGGTAAGGGAGAGAACAGAGACGGCAGAGATGGTGAGCCACCCGCACTCCACAGCCGCGGCGCCACCCGACCGCGCCTTTCCCACCCTGCGGCGCCGCGGCTTCCTGGTTGCCAGCGCCGCGGCCGGGGTGGGTGCGTTCGCCCTCGCAGGGTGTGGATCGGGGGAGCGGGCCGCGCCCACCGGTGGTGCAGGCACGCCGCGGCGCGGTGGGCGGCTGCGGGCCGCGTTCGCCGGTGGGGGCGCGGCCGAGACCCTCGACCCGCACCGCAGCAACCTGTTCGCCGACGTGGCCCGCGCCAAGGCCCTCTTCGACAAGCTCGCCGACTGCGCGGCCGACATGTCGGCAACCCCCCGCCTCGCCTCCGGCGGGGAACCGGCGCCCCGGCTCGCCCGGTGGCGGGTCACCCTGCGCCGCGCCACCGTCCACGACGGCAGCCCCGTCACCGCCGATGACGTGCTCTACAGCTACCGCCGCATCGCCGACCCGCGGCGCACCTTCCGGGCCAGGGCTTCGCTCGAACCGATCGATCTGGCCGCCAGCCGTGCCGTGGACGCGCGCACCATCGAGTTCAGGCTGCGGCGGCCCACCGCCGAATTCCCCAACGTGCTGGCCGCGTTCGGCGCGTACATCGTGCCCCGCGACAGCGACCGCTTCGAGCGTCCCATCGGCTCCGGGCCCTTCAGATTCGTCTCCTTCACCCCCGGGCGTTCGTGCACCGTCCGCCGCTTCGACGACTACTGGGACGGCCCGCCGCACCTGGACGAGGTGCAGTTCGTCATCGCGGGCGAGGAGTCCGCCCGGCTGAACGCGCTGCTCGGCGGGCAGGTCGAGTACGCGCACGAACTGAGCCCGGCCACCGCGCGCGACCACGAGGGGCGCGGCCAGATCGACGTCGTACGGCTGCGCAACAGCGCCATGCAGGCCCTGGCCATGAAGACCGACCGGCCACCGTTTGACGACCCGCGGGTGCGGCAGGCGTTCTTCCACATCGCCGACCGGCGCGAACTGGTCGACGGCGCCCTGTCGGGGGCCGGCGAGATCGGCAACGACCTGTTCGGCAAGGGCTACCAGTACTACGCGGCCGACCTGCCGCAGCGCACCCAGGACCTGGACCTGGCACGCCACCTGCTGCGGCAGGCCGGGGCCGATGACCTCCGCGTCACCCTGGACACCTCCGCGGTCGCCGCCGGGTTCACCGAGGCCGCCGGCATCTTCCGGGACCAGGCGGCCAAGGCGGGCGTGCGCATCGACGTCAGGACGGGCAGCAAGGACAGCTACTGGAGCGACGTGCTCGACTCCGGCACCCTGTGCTGCTACCGCTCGGGCGCCATGCCCATCGAGTCGCACCTCTCCCAGCGGCTGCTCACCGACTCCACCACCAACGCCACCCACTGGCGCCACCGCGACTTCGACGCGCTGTACCGGCAGGCCCAGTCCACCGCCGACCCGCAGGACCGGGCCGCGCTCTACCGGCGCATGCAGCGCCGGCTGCACGCCGACGGCGGCTTCCTGGTGTGGGGCTTCGCCGACTGGATCGTCGGCACCGCCCGCAACGTCGCCGGCGTGCGGTCCGACGCGCCCGCCAACACCGTGGACTGGGCCAGGTTCGACCGGGTGTGGCTGCGATGACCCCGCTCCGCTCCTGGCTGGCCCGGCGCCTGCTGCTCGGCCTCGCCCAGACCGCGGCCGTGGTGCTGCTGGTCTTCGCGCTCACCGAGGCGCTGCCGGGGGACGCCGCCGTCGCGCTCGCCGGCGACCAGCCCGATCCCGAGCGCATCGCGCAACTGCGCGCCGCGTTGGACCTGGACCGGCCAGCGGCGGCCCGGTTCGCCGACTGGGTCGGCGGGCTGTGCCGCGGCGACTTCGGGACCTCGCTGGCCTCCGGCCGACCCGTCGCCGACTACCTCACCGCCGGTTTCGGCCCCACCCTGCTGCTGGCCGCGCTCACGGTCACGCTGCTGGTGCCGCTCGCGGTCGGGCTCGGCGTACTGGCCGCCCGACACGCCGGCGGGGCGCTCGACCGGCTGATCACCGCGGTGACGCTCGGCGTGTACGCGGTGCCCGAATTCGCCCTCGGCGTGCTGCTGGTCACCGTCTTCGCCCTGCGCCTGGACTGGCTGCCGCCCACCGCGGTCGGCTACGGGGACGACCTGCTGGCCCACCCCGCGGCCCTGGTGCTGCCGGTCGCGGTACTGCTCTGCCGGCCGGTCTGCTCCATCAGCCGACTGGTCCGCGCCGGCATGATCGACGCGCTCGCCGCCCCGTACGCCGACCAGGCCCGCAGGTACGGCGTGAGCGGGCTGCGGGTGTGCTTCGCCCATGCGCTGCCCAACGCCGTGGCGCCGGCGGCCCAGCAACTTGCCCGTACCGTTGACTGGTTGCTGTGCGGCGTCATCGTCGTCGAGGCGCTGTTCGTCATCCCGGGCCTTGGCACGGTGCTCATGGAGGCGGTCGCGGCCCGCGACGTGCCGGTGGTGCAGGGGCTCGCGGTGGTCTTCGGGGTGCTCGCCGTGCTGCTCAACCTCGCCGCCGACCTGGTCGCGCACCGCTTCGCACCCCGGGCCGAGGTGATCGCATGACCGAGCCGACGGCTTCGGCTGGTACGCCGGTGGGCCCCTTCGGTACGCCCACGACCTCGTCCGGAAGGCCAGCCACCCCCTCTGATACGCCCTCGGCCCCCTCCGGTACGCCGACGGCTCCCCCCGATGCGTCGTCGGCGCTGCCTCCCGGTCGGCCGCGGGGCGCGGTCACCTCGGGCCAGGCCCGTGTGCGCCGCCGACCGCCCGGCGGTCCCTTCCTGCTCGGGCTGCTCCTCATCGCCCCGCCGCTGCTGATCGCGCTGCTCGGACCCTGGCTCGCGGGCGACGCGGGGCGGCGGGGCGTCTCCTTCAGCGCCGGCGGCCCGTACGGCCTGGGCACCGACTTCGTCGGCCGCGACGTGTGGCACCAGGTGCTCGTCGGCGGGCAGTCGGTGGTCCTGGTCGTACTGGCCGCGACCGTCCTCACCTACGCGCTCGCCCTGCCGCTCGGTCTCACCGCGGCGCTGACCCACCGCAGATGGCTGGAGGAGGCGCTGATGCGCCCGCTGGACGTACTGCTCGCCGTCCCCTCGCTGCTGCTCGTCCTGCTGGTCGCCGCCCTCTACCAGCCGGGCGCGCTCGGCCTGGTCCTGTTGGTGGCACTGGTCAACTTGCCCGATGCGGCGCGCATGGTGCGGGCGACGGCGGCCGAGGCGGCCTCGCGCCCGGCGGTGGAGGCGCTGCGGATGCAGGGCGAGGGCTGGTGGCGGATCGCGGTCGGGTACGTCGGTCGCGCCACCCGCCGCACCCTCGTCGCGGACGCCGGCGTACGGCTGACGGGCGTGCTGTACCTGGTGGCCACCGCCGCCTTTCTCGGCGTGGGAGTCGAACCCGACGCCGCGGACTGGGCCGTCATGGTCGACCGCAACCGCCCCGGCCTCTTCCTCCAACCCTGGGCCGTGGTGCTGCCGGCGCTGCTGATCGTGGCGCTCTCGATGGGCACCAACCTGCTGTTCGACGCGGCCCTGACACCCCGTACGGAGCGCGGCGCCCAGCCCCGACCGGACGTCCGGCCCCGACCCGACACCCTGTCCCCATCCGACAGCCGGCCCCCATCCGACGCCCAGCCCCGGCCAGACATCCGGCCCCGGTCGGGCATCCAGCCTCAACCAGGCACCCGGCCCCAACCCGACACCCAGCCTCAACCCGCCACCCAGCCCCCACCGGAACCCCACCCCCGACCAGAGGAGCCAGACCGATGAGCGCGCTCGTGGAGAACGTCGTCGACGTGCGGGACCTGCGCATCGAGGTGGCGGGTCGGGCCATCGTGGCCGGGGTGGACCTGCGGGTCGGGCCCGGTCGGGTGACCGCGCTCGTGGGGGCATCAGGCAGCGGCAAGACCAGTACCGGGCTTGCCCTCATCGGCAGGTTCCCGGCCGGGGCCACGGTCACCGGCGAGGTACGCGTGGCCGACGGGCGCGCCGGCCACGTGCCGCAGCACCCCGCGGCCGTGCTCAACCCGGCCCGCCGGGTGGGCGCCCTGCTCGGCGACATCGCCCGCCGCCAGGTACGCCACCTGCCGCGCCGGGAGCGCCGCGCCGCCGCCCGCGGCCGGGTGCTCAGCGCCCTGACGGCAGCTCAACTCGCCGACGGAGCCGAGCTGGTGCGCCGCTACCCGCACCAGCTCTCCGGCGGGCAGCAGCAGCGCGTCGTACTCGCCCAGGCGCTGCTGCTCGGCGCCCGCGTCATCGTGGCCGACGAACCCACCCCGGGCCTGGACGCGCTGACCAAGCGCCAGGTGGTAGGCGAGCTCGCCGCCCTGCGGCGTCGCGGCATCGCACTCGTCCTGCTCAGCCACGACCTGGAGGTGGTGCGCGAACTCGCCGACGAGGTCTGGGTGATGCACGCCGGTCGCATCGTCGACGGCGGCCCCGCCGGGCCGGCCCTGGCCCACCCGCAGCACCCCTGGACCAAGGAGCTGCTGGCCGCGGCCCCGCCCGCACCACCCCTTCGACCCGATCCATCGCGGCAGGCAGCCGCGGCGCTTCCGGCCGGCCGAGCGACCAGCACTCCACCGCCGACGGGGAGCGGCCCCAACGACGCAGCCGCCAGCACGGCCCCGCACCCGCCGCGCCCCGCTCCCCGGGCGACGGCCGAGGGACTGTCCGTACGCGGACTCACCGCCCACCACCGCGCGACCAGCCACCCCAACGGCACCGGCCGCACCGGCACCCCCGTCCTGCGCGACGTCGAACTCACCGTCGTGCCCGGTGAGTGCCTGGCGGTGGTGGGCCGTTCCGGCAGCGGCAAGACCACCCTGGCCCGCTGCCTGGCCGGGCTGCACCGGGACGCCACGGGCGAGGTGCTGCTCGCCGGCCGGCCGCTGCCGCGCAGCCTGCGCGACCGGTCCCGGGCCGAGCTCGCCGCCGTGCAGTACGTCTTCCAGGACGCGCGGGCCGCCTTCGACCCGTACCGGCCGGTGCTCGACCAGGTGGCGCGCACGGCGGTGCGGCTGCACGGCACCGCGGCCGGTACGGCGCGCGCACAGGCCCGCGCGCTGCTCGCCGAGACCGGCCTCGCGGGCGACCTGGTGGCCCGCCGGCCGGCCGGGCTGTCCGGCGGCGAGCTGCACCGGGCCGCCCTGGCCCGCGCGCTGCTGGCCCGGCCGCGGGTGTTGCTCTGCGACGAGCTCACCGCCGGCCTCGATCCGGTCACCCGGCGCGCGGTCCTCGACCTCCTGGTCGGCCTGGCCCGCGACCGCGGTGACCTCGCGCTGGTCCTCATCACGCACGACCAGGACACGGCCGCGGTCGCCGACCGGATCGCCGTGCTCGACGCCGGCGAGTTGGTGGAGTGCGGCCCGGCCGACCTGCTGCGCACGGCCCCACAGCATCCCCGTACGGCCGCGCTGCTCGCGCCGGCACCCGCGGCGCCAGCCGGCCGCGTGTCGGCCCCGCGCCCCTGACCACGGACGACGCACCCACCTGTGCCTTCCCCGACCCCTGCAAGGGCGTGGTGAGGAAGCCACTTCGGAGGCGGCGGCGCAACTTCGACAGGGGGCGCGGAGGCGGCTACCTTCACCTCGTCTTCGGCGGCCGGGAACAGCCGTACGGGGGTTCCTGCTGGCTGAGTCATCCGCGACGGGCGGCTCGGCCGCGCCCACGGGGCCCCGCCCCCCTTGCGTACGCCGCCGAACCTGGCCCCCGCCAGCCACCCCCCCACCAGGGAGAGACGCATGCCCCAGCTCGCTCTGTACACCTTCGGCGTCTTGAAGTCGCGGCTCGCCGATCCGGCGCCGCTCACGCGTGAGTTCCACGACCACGGCGAGGCCATCTACCGGACGATCGGGCAGCACCCCGGATATCTCGCCCACGCGGAGGCCGTAGCCGGCGAGGGCACGCACTTCGAGTTGGACTGGGGCGCGTGGGGCGAGTTCGCCGTACCGGCCTGGTACGACGGGGGCCGCACGGTGGAGACCCTCGCCATGGCCGCTTCCCTCTCGCTCTGGACCGACCCGCGCTCCGCCTTCGACGCCGTTTACACCGGTCTGCACCGGGCGGCGCTGAACAGGCGTCAGGACTGGTTCGAGCGGGCGGCGCACCCGGGGTACGCGTTCTGGTGGGTCCCCGACGGCGCGACGCCCACCTGGCGGGCCGGGGTGTCCCGGCTTGAGCACCTGCACGCGTACGGCCCCGCGCCCTACGCCTTCACCTTCCCGCGCGCGTTCACCCCGGAGGGGACGGCGACCAGGATCGCCGACACCGGACCGCGGCCCCGCCGGGCCGGCTGACGGCGACCGGCTCGCCGACGCGAAGGCACGCTCGCCCGTACGGCGGAACGGCGTTCGGCGCGCGGTGGCGCAGCGTGCGGGGGAGCGGCGCGGCTCGCCCGGAGAGTTGACTTAAACATTTGTTGAAGTCCTACCTTCGTGGTCAACCGCCGGTCAGGCGGCCCGCCGCCCACCGAGGAGTCCCCGTGGACATGGAAGTCACCGCCTGGACATCGCTGCACCACGCGATGAACGCGAAGAACGACAAGCGCCCGTTCTCCCGGGCGGCGCTCGGCCGGATCGTGCGCTTCGCCCGCCCGCACCGCCCCCTGCTCGTCACCTTCCTGGTGCTCAGCGTCGTCACCGCGGCGCTCGCGGTCGCCACGCCCGTGGTCGCCGGGCGGGTCGTCAACGCCATCGTGGACGGCGCCGCGGTGGGCCACGTGGTCACCCTCGCCGTACTGATCGCCGTCATCGCGGTGGCCGCGGCCGGGCTCGGCCTCACCCAGCGCTGGTTCTCGGCGCGCATCGGCGAAGGACTCATCTTCGACCTGCGCCGCGCCGTGTACGACCACGTACAGCGGCTCCCGGTCGCCTTCTTCACCCGCACCCGCACCGGCGCCCTGGTGAGCAGGCTCAACAACGACGTGATCGGCGCCCAACGGGCCTTCAGCGACACCCTCTCCGGCGTGGTCAGCAACGTGGTGACGCTGCTCCTGACGCTCGCCGTGATGCTCAGCCTGTCCTGGCAGATCACCGTGCTCGCGCTGGTCCTGCTGCCGATCTTCGTGCTGCCCGCCCGGCGGATGGGCGCCCGGCTGGCCCGGCTCCAGCGGGAGGGCGCGGCCCACAACGCGGCGATGAGCACCCAGATGACCGAGCGGTTCTCGGCCCCCGGCGCCACGCTCGTCAAGCTCTTCGGGCGGCCGGCGGACGAGTCGGCCGAGTTCGCCGCCAGGGCCGCGCGGGTGCGGGACATCGGGGTGCGCAGCGCCATGGTGCAGACGGTGTTCATGACCGCCCTGACCACGGTCTCGGCGCTGGCGCTCGCCCTGGTGTACGGGCGCGGCGGCTACTACGCGCTGCGCGGCTCGCTCGACCCCGGCGCGGTCGGCGCCCTCGCCCTGCTGCTGACCCGGCTGTACGCGCCGCTGCCCGCGCTGGCCAGCGCCCGGGTGGAGATCATGAGCGCCATGGTCAGCTTCGAGCGCGTCTTCGAGGTGCTCGACCTGGAGCCGCTGATCGCCGAGAAGCCGGACGCCCGTACGCTCCCCGCCGGCCCGGCCGCGGTCGAGTTCGACCGCGTCGACTTCGGCTACCCGGCTGCCGACAAGGTCTCCCTCGCCTCCCTCGAAGAGGTCGCCACGCTCGACAGCCGCGGCGGCGAACAGGTGCTCCACCAGGTTTCCTTCCGGGCCGAGCCCGGCCAGATGGTCGCCCTGGTCGGCTCGTCAGGCGCCGGCAAGTCCACCATCGCCCAACTCCTGCCGCGGCTGTACGACGCGGACGCCGGGGCGGTGCGGGTGGGCGGTGTGGACGTGCGTGACCTGACGGCCGACTCGGTACGCGAGACCATCGGCATGGTCACCCAGGACGGCCACCTCTTCCACGAGTCCATCCGCGCCAACCTGCTCCTCGCCCGGCCGGGCGCCGGCGACGAGGAACTGTGGGAGGTCCTGCGCCGGGCCCGGCTCGACGGGCTGATCGCCGCCCTGCCCGACGGCCTCGACACCGTCGTCGGCGAACGCGGCTACCGGCTCTCCGGCGGCGAGCGCCAGCGCCTGACCATCGCCCGGCTGCTGCTGGCCCGCCCCCAGGTGGTCATCCTCGACGAGGCCACCGCGCACCTGGACTCCACCTCCGAGGCGGCCGTCCAAGAGGCGCTGGCCGAGGCGCTGGACGGCCGAACCGCCGTGGTCATTGCCCACCGGCTCGCCACGGTCAGGGCCGCCGACCTGATCCTCGTCATCGAGGCGGGCCGGGTCGTGGAGCGCGGAACGCACACCGAACTGCTGGCCCAGCACGGCCGGTACGAGCAGCTCTACCGCACGCAGTTCGCGGACGAGGCCGACGACGGCGCCGGTGACGCCGCCGGTGACGGCGGCGCGGTGGCGAACGCGGGCGCGGGGGTCGATGGTGAAGGTGCTGATGGCACCGGGGCGGCTGCCGGGGGCGGTGGCGCCGCGGCGGATGGTTCCGCGGGTGCGGGGGCGTTGGCCAAGACCCGGTGAGCGGTGGCCGCGACCGTGGCCGTGGGCGGCGTCAGGCCGGCGCCACGCCGCTGCGGTCGCCGCCGCGCCGGCCCCGTACGGCGGACACCGCCGCTACAGGGCCGCGGCCCGCCCCGACCGGACCGCCCGGCGCCCGCCGTCACAGTCCCGCGAGCCCGGCCAACACCGTGGCCTGGGCCATCTCCTCCGCACCGTCCTCGATCTCGCCCATGGCCGCGAACCACAGTGCGCTCTCCACGGTGCGCGCCACCGACCAGGCCAACAGCCGCTGCGGGTCCTCGCCCACGGCGTCGCCGACCAGGGCGTACCGATGGGCCAGCAGCGGGGCCGGGTCCGCGTACTCGAAGGGCTCGTCCAACTGGGTCAGCAGCGGCCACGGGTCGTAACCGGGGTCGCCCACCATCGGCTTGGGGTCGATGGCCAGCCAGGGTCTGCGCCCGCTGGCCAGCACGTTGCCCGGGTTGAAGTCGCCGTGCACCACGACCTCGCGACCGGCGGACCCGGGCAGCGTACGGAGCAGGTCCACCCCGATCGCCACCAGCCCCGGGTCGTACCCGGGGTCCAGCCGTGCCATCCGCTGCTCCACCAGCGTCGCCCACTCCCGGGTGACCGAAGCCAACCGTTCGAGCCCGGACGCGGGCGGCGGCGCCGACCACAGGCCGTTGAGCAGGTCGGACGCGGCCGTCAGCCGGGCGTCGGGGGCGAGGTCGCCCGCCTCGCCCAGTTCGGTGCCCGGCTCACAGCGCTCCACCAGCAGGGCGTACCGCTCGGCGTCGGCCGCCAGCAGCCGCACCGCGCCCGCCCCGCCCCAGGTGCGCAGCCCCTGCGCCTCACCGGCGGCCTCGCGGTGCGGCCAGGTCAGCTTGAGCACCGCGGGCCCGCCGCTCGGCAGCGTCACCGGGGCCACCCAGGAACAGCTACCGCCGTGGATCGGCGGCCCGAGCCGCAGCTCCCAACGGTCCTGGAACTCCGCTATCAGCGCGGGCAGCCCCGCGAGCCAGGCGCGGCCGGAGGCGGTCTTGGACATCTCGGCGACCACGGGCAGCGTGGCGGGCACCAGCGCGGCGTCCGTGGTCGAAGGGGTGGGGCCGGAGGTCTGCACGGACGCGGCGGCTAAGCCGTCGGATATCGGCGTGGGCGGCATGGTTGCAGGGTAGGGCGGCCCGGCACGGGATGGCGCGGGAGTTTTCCGCAGCTGCCACGCGCTGGGCCTCGGCGGCCGGCCACCGCTCCTCGCACTGCGTTGTGCGGAGCGCCGCGCGTCGTGCGAAGCACCCCGGTCGCTGGCCGCTGCGCCCCGGGTCGGGCACGCCTCGCGGACCTGTCCGGCCCCTGCCTGTCCGCCCCTCGGCTTGAGCAGCCCCGGCTTGGGCAGCCTCCGCTAGGGCAGCCGGCCACGCCGGCCCCTCCACCCCGCGGCACGACCCCGACCCCGTACCGTCGCATTGGCGGAGCCGTACCCGTACCCACGGAGCCACATCCGCGCCCGCCCCCCACACCCGCGCAGCCGAGCCCGTACCCCCCGCGGGCGAGCAGCGCCCCCCGGTCGGCGGCAGCCCGACGTCACCGCGCGCCGGGCGGGCGCGATCATGGAGGGATGACCGACTCGTACGTGCGGGTGCGCGGGGCCCGCGAGCACAATCTCCGTGGTGTTGACGTGGACGTTCCGCGGGACGCCCTCGTCGTCTTCACCGGCGTCTCCGGCTCCGGCAAGTCGTCGCTGGCCTTCGCGACCATCTACGCCGAGGCGCAGCGCCGCTACTTCGAGTCCGTCGCCCCGTACGCCAGGCGCCTCATCCACCAGGTCGGCGCGCCCAAGGTGGCGGAGATCACCGGGTTGCCGCCGGCCGTCGCCCTGGAGCAGCGCCGTTCCGCGCCCACCGGACGCTCATCCGTCGGCACCGTCACCACGCTGTCGAACTCGCTGCGCATGCTCTTCTCCCGGGCCGGCAAGTATCCGCCAGGCACCACCGAACGCCTGGACTCCGACGCCTTCTCGCCCAACACCGCGGCCGGCGCCTGTCCCGCCTGCCACGGGCTCGGCCGGGTGCACCACGTCACCGAGGCGTCCCTGGTGCCCGACCCCGGGCTGAGCATCAGGGAGGGCGCGATCGCCGCCTGGCCCGGCGCCTGGCAGGGCAAGAACCTGCGCGACATCCTGGCCGCCCTCGGCCACGACATCGACCGGCCCTGGCGCGAACTGCCCGCCGACGACCGCGCGTGGATGCTGTTCACCGACGAGCAGCCGGTGGTGACCGTGCACCCGGTCCGCGACGCCAACCGCATCCAACGCCCCTACCAGGGCACGTACATGAGCGCCAAACGCTATGTGCTGCACACCTTCGCCGACTCCAAGAGCGAGACGCTCCGTCGCCGGGTGCGGCAGTTCCTGGTCAGTGCGGACTGCCCGACGTGCGAGGGGCGCCGGCTGCGGCCCGAGGCGCTGGCCGTCACCTTCGCCGGCCACACCATCGCCGACCTCGCCGGCCTGCCGCTGGACCGGCTGGCCGAGGTCCTCCGCCAGGCGACCACCCCGCCGGGCGAGACCCCGGCCGCCGACCCGACCGACCCTGCCGATCCCGGCCGCCCCACGCCTCCCAGCCACCGCGCGCCCGACCCGGCCGATGACATCACCGCCGAGGTCGCCGCGACCCTCTCCCGGGACCTGGTCGCCCGCATCGAGGTGCTGACCGAACTCGGCCTCGGCTACCTCAGCATGGACCGCCCCACCCCCACCCTCTCGGCCGGCGAGCTCCAACGGCTGCGGCTCGCCACCCAACTGCGCTCCGGCCTGTTCGGCGTCGTCTACGTACTGGACGAGCCGTCCGCCGGGCTGCACCCCGCCGACGGCGCCGCGCTGCTCACCGTGCTCGACCGGCTCAAGGCGGCCGGGAACTCGCTCTTCGTCGTCGAACACCACCTGGACGTGGTGCGCCGCGCCGACTGGGTGGTGGACGTCGGCCCGCGCGCCGGCGAACACGGCGGCCAGGTGCTCTACAGCGGGCCGGTCGCCGGCCTCGCCGACGTCCCCGCATCCGCCACCCGCGACTACCTCTTCCCCACCGCGCCGCGCGTCCCGGCCCGCACGCCCCGGCAGCCCGCGCGCTGGCTCACGCTGCGCGGCGTACGGCGGCACAACCTGCGCGACCTCGACGTCGAGTTGCCGCTCGGCGTCTTCACTGCGGTGACCGGCGTCTCCGGATCGGGCAAGTCCACCCTGATCACCCAGGTGCTCGCGGAGGTGCTGGCCGACCACCTCGGCGCTGCCGGCGACGACCCCGACGCGCCGGACGGCGAACGGTCCGCCGGCGCCGGGGCCGGCGCTGGTGCCGACGCCAGTGCTGATACCAGTGGCGACGGCCGTACGACAGGCCGCGACGGCGCGCCCCTGCCCGCCACGGTCGACGGCCTGGCGGCCGTGGACCGGCTGGTCCGCGTCGACCAGCGCCCCATCGGCCGCACGCCACGCTCCAACCTGGCCACCTACACCGGCCTGTTCGACGCCGTCCGCAAGGTCTTCGCCGGCACCGACGAGGCCCGGGCCCGCGGCTACCGCGCCGGACGGTTCTCCTTCAACGTCGCCGGCGGGCGCTGCGAGACCTGCCAGGGCGAGGGGTTCGTCGCCGTCGAACTGCTCTTCCTCCCCGGTACGTACGCGCCCTGCTCCGACTGCCACGGGGCGCGGTACAACCCGCAGACGCTGGAGATCACCTACCGCGGCGCCACCATCGCCGACGTACTCGAACTGACCGTGGACGCCGCGGCCGACTTCCTCGCCGACGTGCCCGCAGCCCGGCGCGGACTGCGGGCACTGCGCGAGGTGGGCCTCGGCTACCTGCGGCTCGGCCAGCCCGCAACGGAACTCTCCGGCGGCGAGGCCCAGCGCATCAAGCTCGCCACCGAGCTCCAACGCGCCCACCGCGGCCACACCGTGTACCTGCTCGACGAGCCCACCACCGGACTCCACCCGGCCGACACCGACCTGCTGCTACGGCAACTGCACGGGCTGGTCGACGCGGGCAACTCCGTCTTCGTGGTGGAACACGACATGGCCGTCGTCGCCGGCGCGGACTGGGTGCTCGACCTCGGCCCGTACGGCGGCGACCGGGGCGGCGAGATCGTCGCGGCCGGCCCGCCGGAGACGGTCGCCGCCGCCCCGAACAGCATCACGGCCCGCTATCTGGCCGCGGCGCTGAGCGGCTGACCTGCACCCTCGCCGCCCCGACACGCTCGCTGCCCCGACAACCTCGCCGTCCCGCGACCCCGCCGGCGTGCCGTCAGTCCCCGGTGGGCGGCGCGCCCGGCCCCTCGCCCGCGGGCCCGCCGCGCCCCGCGCCGCCCGCCGGGGTCGGCGTCGAGCGCGCCATCTCGGAGTGGCGGTAGGAGTAGCCGAAGTACACGATCAGCCCCAGCGCGAACCACGCCGCGAAGCGCACCCAGGTCTGCCACTGGAGATAGGTGGTCAGCCAGATGGAGGCGGCCACCCCGATCAGCGGCACGATCGGCATCCCCGGGCAGCGGAAGGTGCGCGGCAGGTCGGGACGCCGGTACCGGAGGGAGATCACCGCGACGCACACGACGGTGAAGGCCAGCAGGATGCCGATGTTGGTGAGCTCGGCCGCCTCACCGATCTTGACGAAACCGGCGATGCCCGCCGACGCCACGCCCACGATCCAGGTCACCCGGGTGGGCACCTTCCGGGTCGGGTGCGTCTTGGCGAACCACTTGGGCAGCAGCCCGTCCCGGCTCATCGAGAACCACACCCGCGTCACTCCGAGCATGAAGGTGAACATCACGGTGAGGATGCCGATGATCGCCCCCACCGCGATCACGTCCGCGATGCCGCTGAGCCCCACCGACTTGAAGGCCGTCGAGAACCCGCTCTCCTTGTCCACCTCCGTGTAGTTCTGCATGCCCGTCAGGACCAGGCAGGCCAGCACGTAGAGCACCATCGAAATGCCCAGCGAGTAGAGGATCGCCTTGGGCATGTGCCGCTGCGAGTCCTTCGACTCCTCGGCCGCCGTACTCATCGCGTCATAGCCGAACACGGCGAAGAACACCGTGGCCGCACCGGTGAACGCGCCCCCCACCCCGTACGGGAAGAACGGCGAGTAGTTGCCGGAATCGATGTGGAAGAAGCCCACCACGATCACCAGCAGCACCACCAGCACCTTCAACACCACGACGACCATCTCGAAGCGGGCCGCGCTCTTGATGCCGAGGTTCAGCAGGTACGCCACGAACAGGCACAGCACCAGTGCGAACAGGTCCACCTTGTGGCCCTCGCCGGTGCCCGGCGCGCCGAGCATCCAGTTCGGTAGGTCCGCCCCCATCTCCTCCACCAGGAAGGAGAAGTAGCCGGAGATGCCGATGGCGACCACCGCGATGATCGCCGTGTACTCAAGGAGCAGGTCCCAGCCGATGAACCAGCCCACCAACTCGCCGAGCACCGCATAGCCGTAGGTGTAGGCCGAACCCGCCTTCGGGATGAGCCCGGCGAACTCCGCGTACGAGAAGGCCGCGGCAGCGCTCGCCACGCCCGCGATCAGGAACGAGATCAGGACCGCCGGGCCGGCCGTGCCATTGGCGACGGTGCCCGCCAAGGCGAAGATGCCGGCGCCGATGATGCCGCCGACGCCGATCGCCGTCAGTTGCCACAGACCCAGGCTCCGGCTGAGCTGCTCGCTCGCGGCGCCCTCGGGCTCTTCGATGTTCGCAATGGGTTTGCGACGCAGTACGCCGTGCCCTGGTCGGAGTCTGGCCATGAGGTGTCCTCTCCGCCGATAGCTGACGGCGGATCATGATGGCCCAACACCGGGAGGGACGAAAGACACCGCTCCGGACCAATTTCGGCGACGGCGCACACCGCTGCTCCCTCCCGGCGAGGCGCCACCGGGGGCCCGCCCCCCCTCCGGCCCCCCGCCCGGCGCCGTCCGCCCCCGGGGGCCTTGGTTGGTTGCTAGGTAGAGCCCAGGGAGCGGCACCCGCCCTCGCCCCCCCCGGGGGGGGGCAACCGGGGGGTTAATCACC
>NZ_JBEHZD010001100.1:0-793 GCF_040240285.1 Streptomyces sp. HSW2009
CCACCGGGGCCGCCACCCCCCCCGCCCACTGCCCCGGGTAGGCGCGGGGCTGGCCGCCCCGGGCGGGGGGGGGCCCGGCCCCCCCGGCCCCGGGAAGGGGGCCGCTGATGTGCCGCCACCTGGCCTATCTCGGCGCCGACGTGCCCCTGGGCGCCCTGCTCACCAGGCCGCCCCACGGCCTGCTGCGGCAGTCCTGGGAGCCGCGCCGGCAGCGGTACGGCACGGTCAACGCGGACGGTTTCGGCGTCGGCTGGTACGCGGCCGACGACCCGGTGCCGGCGCGCTACCGCAGGGCCGTTCCCCTCTGGGCCGACCCGTCCTTCGCCGACCTGGCCCGGGTGGTGCGCACCGGCGCGCTGCTCGGGGCGGTGCGGGACGCCACCGAGCCGGGTGCGGACGGGGAGGCCGCAGCCGCCCCGTTCGCCAGCGGCCCCTGGCTCTTCAGCCACAACGGCTCGGTCCGGGGCTGGCCTGGCTCGGTCGCCGCGCTGGCGGCCGGCCTGCCGCCGCAGGCCCTGTTGGAGCTTGAGGCACGGTGCGACGCCGCGTTCGTCTGGGCGCTGGTGCTGCACCGGCTGCGCGGGGGCGCCCCGCTCGGCCGGGCGCTGGCCGAGACGGTCCGCGCCGTGGCCGACGCGGCGCCGGGCTCCCGGCTGAACCTGCTGCTCACCGACGGCGCCACGATCGCCGCCACCGCCTGGGGCGACTCGCTGTGGTGCCGCAGCACGCCGGGCCCCGCCACCGGGGCCCGCGCGGCGGCGGACGGCGCGGGCCCCGGGTCGGCCGCGGCCGG